>JBKOZX010000144.1:0-11838 GCA_046726115.1 Actinomycetota bacterium
GTCGAGCACCGCGACCGGCCACGGGGCGAGGAAGCCGGTCGACGCTCCCGGCGGGACGACGTGCGCGGCACCGGGCTCGGCGGCGCGCGCGGCGAGCGCGGCCGCGAAACCGCCGTCGGCGATACCGATACGCGCGTCGGCGACGCCGGTGTCCCGCACGGCGCCCAGGACGCGTCCGGCCAAGGTGGCATCGCCGCCGAAGTAGCGCGACGGGCCGCGGGTCGGGAACGTGAGCCGGCCCGGCTCTTCGAGCACGAAGCGGGGTGTGAACGCCTCGACCGCCCGCGCGACCTGCTCGAACGCGCGCGCCTCGACTGGCTGGTCAGCCTCCACGATCGCGATGCCGGGACAGCGCGCCTCGGCCTCGCGCTTGCGCAGGCCGAGCACAACCCCCTCCACGCGCGCGTCAGCGGAGACGGCGGTGACGACGGGGCCGCGGTCGCCTCGCTCCACTACCGCCACCGGTGTGTCGGACAGCTCTCGATCACGAGAGCGCAGCGCGACGACCGGCCAGTCGGGGCACCACACGCAGGCGGTGCGCTCGCCCATTCGCTCGCGTCAACCCGCCTGCACGAGCGCGCCGACGCGCTCACGCGCCGCCACGCCGCGACCGTCGACATGCACCTGCAGGTCACGTCCGGTGAGCGTGCCCGCACCGCGGCCCAGCCCGCGCCACGCCGAGTCTCCCGCCCGCAGGCGCAGCGCGGCTTCGGCCGGCCACGACCCCATCGCCACCAGCACCGCGCCGCGTTCGCGTGCGCGCGCCAACAGCCGCCGGGCATCACCGACGCGGGGGAACGCGGGGACCTCGGCCAGCACGACGCTGATCCCGTCGAGCAACGCCGCGACCACCGCCGCCCAGCGGGCGGGGGGCACCCGCCGGGCAACGGCGAACCGATCGAGCACGACCCCCGCCTCCCCGGCTGCGATCCCCCCCAGGCTCGCGTCCAGCTCGACCGCGGCCGCCCACTCCCCCGCCGCGGTGGCGGCTGCCGCCAGCCGGAGCGCGACCGACGTGGCGCCCGTCCCGGGAACACCGTCGACCGCCACCACCGACCCGCGCCGGACGGCGCCGCCGGGGAGCAGCGCACCCAGCGGGCCCGGCACCGCGAGGGCCCGCTCGCCGGCCAGCACCACCGGACGGGCGCGCCGGGCTGCACTGTCAAGGTGCTCGCGGGACTGCTCGTCCCGCCGGGGAAGCGCCGCCAGGGTCACGACCGGACCCTAGGCGAACGTATGTTCGGGAGCAAGCGGCGGTGGTAGGGCGCCGCTTCTCGCTACTTCTGTGGCTCGGGCGGAGCCTTGACCTCGATACCGAGTGCCTCGAGCGCGGCGGGCGACCAGCCGGCGTCGTCGCCGTAGTAGCCGAAGAGGTGCTCGATCGCCTCCGTGACCTTCGGCTCGAGCTCGGCCCAGCGATCTGGCGGCGCCTCGACGGTGACCACGCTCGAGTAGATCGTCACCTGCGTCGCGCCCAGGTCGAACAGGCGCCGGGCGAGCACGTCGGGCGGGCGATCGCCGGTCGTGCCCTCGACCGAGTGGTACCGCTCGATCTCCATGCCGGTGAGCGAGCGGTTGAGGTCGAACAGCCGGACCGACGGCGACGCGCCCGGCCGGGTCGTCACGGTGATCGGCTGGCCCATGGAGGAAGGTTACGGGGTGCGGCCCAGGAGCTCGAGCAACGCGCTCTGGCGGTCGGCGCCCGGCTCGGCTTCGTGGTGGGTGCCGAACATGCCGCTGCCGATCAACAGGTCCTTCTGCGGCTCGACGACCATCCAGCACGCCTCGACCAGCTCGGGATCGAGCGTCGTGTCCTGGCCGGTCGCCTTGGCGACGTCCCAGCCGTGGACCAGCACGTCGAGGAGCCGGTGCCCCGCGTACACCTCACCCGGCACCGGTCCGTACGACACGGCACACGGCGCTTCCATCGCACCCGGCGCGTGGAACGCCTCGCTGGCGGCGCGGGCCGACTCGTCGTACGCCGACGTCGGGTCGGCGCCGAGCACGTCGCCGTCGAGGCGGTCCCCCACCTCGTCGATCGTCTTGCCACGCGCGAGCTCGCCGGCCCAGAAGTTCCCGCTCACGATGTGGTTGACCAGCTCGCGCACGTCCCAGCCCTCGCACGGCGAGGCGCTCGTCCACTCGTCGCCGCCGACGCCACTCACGTACCGGTGTGTCGCCGCGAGTGCACGGTCGTGCAGGTCGGGCAGATCGAGTGCCATGGCCGCCTCCTAGAACAGCCGGCCCGGCGCCGGCGGGACGCCCCGCCAGCACAGGCCGTCCATGAAGATCCACGAGCGACGATGGATCGCGCTCGGTCCGTACCACGCGAGCGCCGACTTATGGACGGGTGCCGGGTAGCCGACGTTCGACTCGAACTCGTACGGCGTGTAGTGCTCGGCTTCCTCTCGCATGAGCGCGTCGCGCGTCACCTTCGCGACGCACGAGGCCGCCGCCACCGCGAGCGACGTCGAGTCGCCGCGTACGACCGTCGTCACACGCGACCCGAGCCCGAGGTAGTCGTAGTTGCCGTCGAGGATGATGCGGTCGGGCTCGTAGCCCTGCGCCGCCACCTCGGCCAGCGCCCGGCGGCCGGCGGCGCGCAGCGCGGCGGTCATGCCGAGGGCGTCGCACTCCTCGTAGGACGCGTGGCCGACGCCGACCGCGACCGCCCACCCGAGCACGTTGGCAGCGGCGACTTCGCGCTCCTCCCGCGTCAGCTCCTTCGAGTCCCGCACGCCGCGCAGGTGCTCGGGGGCGGGGACGAGCGCAGCCACCGTGACCGGGCCGGCCCAGGCGCCCCGGCCGACCTCATCGATCCCGACCACCGTGCGTTCACCGTCGCTCCAGCATCGCCGCTCGAGCCGGAGGGTCGGAGGCCGTGCTCGCACTGCAGGCCCCCCACCGGCTCCCGTCTTGGGAACCGGCGGCGCGGAGGCGGAGACGACCATGGACGGAAACTAGCAAGTGACCGCGGCCCCGACGCGGAAGCCCGTTTCGTCCCCGTCGTGCCCTGTTAGCCTCGGCGGCGATGAAGCAAGGCACCCGCGTCGAGGTGCGGTCGCGCTTCGACGACAGGTGGTCACGGGGCTTCGAGGTCGCCGAGATCGTCGACGAGGGCGACGCGGCTCGCTACAAGCTCCGACGCCGCTCCGACGGATCGGTCCTGCCCGCGCTGTTCGTCGACGACGAGGTGCGCGAGGAGAAGAAGCGCTCGATGTGGTGGATCGCGTGACGACGCAGCGCTAGCCGGCTGCGTTCAGGCTCGCGATCAGCTCGTCCACCGAGATGGCTTGCAACGTCGTCGTCCGCATCGTCCCGCGAGCCGCGAGGGTGATCGCCGCCCGGGCCATCGTCGCCTCGTCCGGCGCCTCGATCACGTTGAGGAAGTCGTACTGGCCCATGAGCGCGTACTGGACGACGACCTTCAGGCCCATCGACTCGACCTCGCGTGTGACCTCCCGGATGCGCTCGGGGTTCTCGCGGACGGTCGCCCAGCCGTCGGGCCCGAGCGTCGTGAGCATGGCGTAGGTCGGCATCGATCTCCTCTGTCGCCGTCGCAAGCTCCGGCTCTGCGGCGGCCGTCGGCAAAGCCGCCGCCACCGCGATCGAGCTTACCGACGGCCTTCCAACCGTGCGACGTTGTGGGCCTCGCTCGGGTCGGGCTCGGTGACGAACCACGCGTCGAGCAGCTCGCGAGCCACCTCCGGGCTCGTGAGGCGCAACCCCATGACGAGCACGTTGGCGTCGTTCCACTTGCGCGCGCCGGCCGCGGTGGCGGCGTCCGTGCACAGGGCGGCCCGCACGCCCGGCACCTTGTTGGCCGCGATGGACGCGCCCGTGCCCGTCCAGCAGAACAGGACGCCCGTCTCGGCCTCGCCCTTCGCCACGAGCTCGCCCACGCGCTGGCCGACCTCGGCCCACTCGATCGCCTCGCCGCCGGGCGGCCCGACGGGCACGACGTCGTGGCCGCGCTGCTCGAGCTCGGCCCGCACCGCGTCGGTCAGCGACGTCTTCTCGTCCGACCCGAGCACGACCTTCATCGTCCTCAAGCGTAGGGCGCGCCCGGCCGCATGCCTCGAGCGATCCGGCCGACCACGCGCTAGACACGCGGGCCTTGGATCGGCGGGAGTTCCTCCAGCGCTCGGCGCAGCTCGGCGCGGCCGTGCTCGGTGGGTCCGGGCTGGCGGCGGGCGCCGATGCCCTGCACAGCCCCGCCGGGGCGCTCCAGTCGGACGACTTCTCCTCGATGCTCGAGAACCCGGCGAAGGAGTCGCCGATCGACACGGTCGTCGTCGTGATGATGGAGAACCATTCGTTCGACCATCA
The DNA here is from genome assembly GCA_046726115.1 of Actinomycetota bacterium. Taxonomy (GTDB): domain Bacteria; phylum Actinomycetota; class Acidimicrobiia; order IMCC26256; family JACDBD01; genus JALZAA01. The sequence continues at coordinate 4,330 of JBKOZX010000144.1, forward strand.
CTTGGGCTGGCTCGCCGAGGACAAGAAGTACATCGAGCGGGGCAGGAGCCGGTACGGGAAGCGCTTCCGTGTCGATGGCAAGCAGGTGCAGTCCTTCCCCTCTCCGGACGGGACGACCGTGCAGACCGCACCGCTGCTCACGAACCCCGCCGAGACGAACCCGTTCCGGGGGTGTGGTCACCCGGACCCCGGTCACCAGTGGGCGCAAGGGCGCGCGCAGCGGGACGGCGGCTTCCTCGCGCCGGGCAGCGGGAACGACGCGTTCGCCCTCGGCTACTACGGCGGGGACGCGCTGCCGTTCACGGCGCAGCTGGCGCGCGGGTTCACGGTCTTCGATCGGTGGCACGCGTCCATCCTTGGGCCGACCTACCCGAATCGCGCGTACCTGCACTCGGGTCAGTCGGGCACGTACATGACCAACGCGCTGCCGTTCGCGAGCGGCGGGTATGACTGGGAAACCATCTGGGACCGCCTGGGGCACGCCGGCGTGGCGGCCGGCTACTACTACACCGACCTGCCGGTCCTGGCGCTCTGGGGCGATCGGCTCGGCGCCTTCTCCCACCCGATCGCTGACTACTTCGCGCTGGCCCAGGCGGGCAAGCTGCCGCACGTCGTGTTCGTCGACCCCGCGTTCCTGAGCGACAACCGCACCGATGATCACCCTCACGGTGACATCCGGGCTGGTCAGCGGTTCCTCCGCGACGTGTTCGCCGCCTTCGCCCGGTCGAAGCACTGGAAGCGCGGGGCGTTCGTGATGATGTACGACGAGTGGGGCGGCTTCTACGACCACGTCAAGCCGCCGGTCCTGCCCGACAACCGGGCCAGCCCGGACGACCTCCAGAACTTCGGGCAGGCAGGGTTCCGGGTTCCGGCCGTCGTCGCGTCGCCGTACGCACGCCGCGGGTACGTCGACCACGCGGTGTACGACCACACGTCGGTGCTGCGGTTCCTCGAGTGGCGATTCCTCGGCGCGCCGGCACGCGGGCCGGGAAAGCCGGGGCAGAGCTGGTTCCTCACCGCACGCGACCAGCACGCCAACAACATCGGCGCCAGCCTCGCCTCCGATCCGGTCGACCGCCGCGTCGGAATCAACCTCGACGTCGTGCTCACCGATCCGTCGCCGCCGTGCGCAGAGCAGACCGCCGGCGGAGGGCTCTCCGTCCACATCCCGGTGCCCGAGACACCGCCTCCGGACGACGCGTTCGGTCAGGCCTACGAGGCGGGCTGGTTCGAGCACGTCGGGTACAAGATCGAGCCCAGCCCCATGGCGAGGCGATGGGCGCACGGCTGACCGTCAGGCCAGCCGGAAGCCGTGCTCGATGAGCACGGCGCGCAGCAGCTTGTGCCGACGCTCGAGGATCCCGTCGGTGAGTGGGTAGCCGTAGCGGCGGAAGACCTCGGGATACGCGACGCTGCTCCCGGTGTTGACGCGCACGGTCACGGCGTCCTTGGGCAGAAACAGCCGCCGGCCGAACGGGAACCACAGGGCGATGCCCTCGTCGAGGACGGCGAAGCGCCACGGCAGCGCGCGCGCCCAGGTCCACGCGCAGAGGGCGAACACCAGCGCGTAGAACGCGCCCGCCCGGCCCGGTTGCACCAGCACGACCAACGCGAACGCGATCATTCCTGGCGGCCACAAACGCAGGAACGTGCTCGACCCGACGTACCGTGGCGGACCCACACCACAACGTTATGCCGATGCACATGTCCGCGCGCGCGAAGTGGCCGGCGGGCATCGTCGCCCGCCGGCCACTCCCGCAGCCGCCGCGGAGCGGTCTTGCTTACCGACCGATGGTCGGGTCGGGTGACGTGGTGCTCGCGAGCACTTTGTCCTCCGCCGGGTCCTCCCCGGCCAAGACGAGCTCGCTGGTCGTGATGTCGCCGTAGGCGAGCACGCCCATTTCGGGTCGGTCCACGCCTTGGAGCTCGACCTCTTCCGAGACGCGGATCCCGCCCTTCATGAACGCGTTCTGGATCTTGAAGAACAGGTACGCAATGCCGCCCATCACGAAGATGATCACGAGGGATCCCACGGCCTGCGCGCCGAGCTGGCCGAGCCCGGGGTCGAGGCCGTAGAAGATCCCGCTCACGCCGGCGGCCTTCGCCGCCGCGCCCTGGCTCGTGCCGTTCCAGGCCGCGCCGTACTGGCCGCTGGCGAACAGCCCGACGGACAGCACGCCCCAGATGCCGCATGTGCCGTGGACCGAGATCGCGCCCACCGGGTCGTCGACGCCCTTGCGCTCGAGGAAGAGGATCGACTCGATCACGATGACGCCCGCGATCGACCCGATCGTGGCCGCGGCCCAGGGCTGCACGAACGCGCACGGCGCCGTGATCGCCACGAGGCCGGCGAGCATGCCGTTGGCCATCATGCCGGGGTCGGGCTTCCCGAGCCGACGCATGGCGTAGAACATCGCGATCGTCGCACCGAACGCCGCAGCGAGGGCGGTGTTCGTCGCGATCACGGCGAAGCGAACGTCGGTCGCGGCAAGCGTCGAGCCCGCGTTGAACCCGAACCACCCCACGAGCAGGATGAACGTGCCCAGCATCGCCAACGGGATGTGGTGCGCCGCCAGCGCGCGTGGCTTCCCGTCCGGCCCGTACCTGCCGATGCGCGCCCCGAGCACGAGCGCTCCGGCAAGCCCGGCGATGCCGCCCATGGCGTGGACGACACCGGAGCCGGCGAAGTCCACGTAGCCGAAGCCGAGATGGAGGCTGTTGCCGAGCTTCGCCAGCCAGCCGCCACCCCACGTCCAGGCGCCGAAAAGCGGGTAGAAGATCGCGCCGACGAACAGGCCCCAGCCGACGAACGCCTTCCACTTCCAGCGCTCCGCCATCGCGCCGGTCGGGATCGTGGCAGTCGTGTCCATGAACGCCACCATGTACAAGAAGAACGCCGCGATCGGCCCCACCGCCGCGAGGCTCGGCAGGTTCGTGAGGAAGAACCCGCCGTGCCACAAGAACGTCCAGTCCTTGGACCCGATCAGCGCGTCACCGATGCCGGTGTCGTACCCGAACGAGATGACGCCCTTGGCGTTGTATCCCCCGAACATGAACGCGTAGCCCACCGCGAAGTAGCCGACGAAGCCCAGGCCGAAGACGGCGAAGTTCGTGGACACCACGTGGGCTGCGTGCTTCGCGCGGCAGAAGCCGGTCTCGACCATCGCGAAGCCGGCCTGCATGAATATGACGAGCACCGCCGCCACGACGATCCAAAGCAGGTTCAGGCTGACGCCGACGTCGCTTGGCGCCGGGATCAGCGAGCCGTCGTACACCGGCTTGGGCCCCTGGGCCGCGAACGCTGCTCCTGCTGTCACACCGACTAAGAGCAGGACCAGAGTCGCGACGATCGCGCTCCTGCCCAACCACTTTCGTTTCACATCGTCCTCCTGCTTGTCGTAGGGCCGGGGCGAAGAGCCGCCGCCGGGCCGTTCGTGAAGGGGCGCCGTTGCCCTCCCCCCTCGCGTGGTGACCAGCCCCTCTTCGCGAGGTACGGGGAACGTAAGCGGGACGCGTTTCGCGACCGGTGCCGATTCGTGAACGAATCGAAACGCACCGCTGACGGCAAGCTGACAGCGCGCTCAGGAACGGGAACGCAGGGACCCGGTCTCAGGTCCCCGGGTTCTTGCCCCCGGGTGGTCGACGGTCCACCGGGCGATCTTTCGAGTCGTCCATTGATGACCGAAACCGACTCAGTGTCGCGAGAAAGCGCTCGTCCCGGTCCGAGAGCCGCAGCGAGCGGACCCGCTGTGGACCCTGCTTTCGACGTCTCGACGCGCCCGCGGATGCAGATGCCGGAGCGCGACGCGTTGCCTTCCGAGCGGCAAGGGTGTCACCGTCGGGGCCGATCTGGGGTGGCTGGGTACTCGGCTGCTGGGCAGACGGCGGCGGAGGTGAGCTGCGGCGGCCGACCGCATCGACGGAGGCGTCGTCCGGTGGGATCCCGAACACTGACTGGCCCGCGGCGCTGAACCAACGCCTGAGCGGCTTCATCTTCGCATCGTCGCGACGGCCGACGGCCGCCCACCACAGCCGCGTGAGCACGAGGCCGACGAGGACGAACACCCACGCGATCACGCGCGCGATCGACGACCACAGCCACGCGAGGCCCGCGCCCGACCGACCGAGCACCCATCCGAGCGCCCGACCGGCCATCGACCACAACCAGCCCATCGCGGCGCGGTACCCGACCAACACGTCGCCGCCGACACGCACGACCAACACCCACAGCCACGCGAGACCCGCGCCCGACCGACCGAGCACCCACCCGAGCGCCCGACCTGCCCTCGACCACAACCACGTCATACCGGCGCCGTAGATCGCGAGCGCCCACGCCAGCACGCGGCCGACCCTCCTCGCGGTGCGACCAACCAACCTTCGGACTGCCCGTTTCGGCACGGGCGGCACAGTGTCGACCCACCGGTCGAAGTCCACGAGGACGGCCACGAGCAGCGTCCACGATGCAATCGCGAACACACCGAAGCAGGCCGCCCGGCCCGCGGCGACGGCACCCTCACCGTCGCGCAGTACCCAGACCAGCACGGCCGAGACCACCATGACTGCGATTGCAAAGCGTTGTACGTTGACGGGCGTTCGCCGCTTCACAATGCGAGTCCCGCGCGCCATTCCTCGGCGATGCGCGCGTCGATGACGATGTGCCCCTTCGCGTCATGAGGATGATCGTTTGCCTCACGCCACGGAACTCGTGGGACGCCGAACATCACGAGACGGAGCCGTGCCTCCGGGGGTGGGTCGACTGGCTGCGAACCGGGACAGGCTAGAACGTGACCGCAGCCGGCGTCACCCGGCGCGTGGTCCATGCGCTCTCGTCGCCGCGGTGGGGTCGCCTCTCGCCACCTACGCTTGCGTGACCCCACCAACAGGACTGGCCGAGAACGAGGTGGTCGAGGCGTTGGATCAGGAAGGCGTTTCCGCGAGCCAGCACGAACCCAAGACAGTGGCCATCGTCCCGCATACGCATTGGGACCGCGAGTGGTACGCGCCGTTCCAGGTGTTCCGTGCCCGGCTCGTGCGCCTGCTCGACGCGCTGCTGCCGCTGCTCGAACGCGACCTGAGCTACGCCCGCTTCATGCTCGACGGCCAGACCGTCGTGCTCGACGACTACCTCGCGGTGCGGCCGGATGCTGCTGAGACCCTCCGCCGCCTCGCGGCCGCCGGGCGGATGTCGGTCGGGCCGTGGATGGTCCTCATGGACGAGTTCATGGTGTCGGGCGAGACCATCGTGCGCGATCTCCAGCTCGGCCAGCGGCGGGCCACCGAGCTCGGCGGTGCGATGCCGGTCGGCTACCTCCCCGACATGTTCGGGCACATCGCGCAGATGCCACAGATCCTGCGACTCGCCGGCCTGGAGCACTCGGTCGTGTGGCGGGGGGTGCCGTCGGCGGTCACGCAGACGGCGTTCTGGTGGGAGGCGCCCGACGGCTCCCGGGTGCGCGCCGAGTACCTCTACGGCTCGTACTCGAACGGCCGCGACCTGCCCGACGAAGCCAAGCAGCTCGTCGCCCGCGCCCACAGCTACGAGCTCGAGCTCGGCCCGGCCCGGCTCCCGGGCGGGGCGATGCTGCTGATGAACGGCACCGACCACCAGATGCCACAGCCGTGGCTCGGGCGCGTCGTGGCCGAGGCGAACGCGATCCAGGACGACTACGAGTTCGTCGTCACGTCGTTGCCCGAGTACCTCCCCGAGCAGCCCTCCGACGACCTCACGACGTGGCGGGGTGAGCTGCGGTCGGGGCTTCGCGCGAACGTGCTCATGGGCGTGGCGTCGAACCGGGTGGATGTGCACCAGGCGTGCGCAGCAGCGGAGCGCGCGGTCGAGCGGCGGGCGGAGCCGCTGTCGGCGCTCTTCCTGCCGGGCAACGAGTCCGACGCGCTCCTCGGCATCGCATGGCGGAACCTCGTGCTCAACAGCGCCCACGACTCGTCGTGCGCTTGCAGCAGCGACGAGGTCGTCGACCAGGTGCTCGTCCGATACCACGAAGCCCGGCAGATCGGCGATGTGCTCGTCCGGGAGACGCTGCACCGGATGGCCGTCGAGGTGAACGGCCCCGCCGGCGCGACGCTGGTCGTGAACCCGACCGGCGCCGGCCGGGGCGGGCTCGTGCGCGGGCACGTGCCCGGCGAGGGCCCTGTGCACCTCGTGGCCTCCGACGGGACACCGGTGCCCACGCAGGTGATGGGGGCCGTCGGCGGCGAGGGCTTCTCGACCACGGTGACGGGCCAGAAGGTGCGCTGGGTGCTCGAGATGATGCGGGGCCCCGAGTTCGCGGGGACGCGCATCGGCAGTTACGACCTCGAGCGCGCCGACGACGGGACCGTCGAGCTGCAGTTCCACGGTGTGCATCGCGGCGAGCCCGCCACCGACCTCCAGGAGCTGCGCGACGAGCTGCTGGGCCTCGGCGACCAGGGCGCGACGTTCCGGTTCCGGGTGCTGATGCCGCCCACTCGCGACGTGATCTTCGCCGCCGACCACGTTCCCGGCTTCGGCTGGCGCACGTACACGGCCCGGGACGGCGAGGGGCCGGGCTCGAGCGTGACTGCCGGTCCGGCATCACTCGAGAACGAGCACCTCGAAGTGCGGATCGACGGCGAGACGTACGGCATCCATACGCGCGCCGGGCTCTCGGTCGGCGGGCTCGGGCGGCTTGTCGAGAGCGGCGACGGCGGCGACACGTACAACTACTCCCCGCCCACTGACGACGTCGTCGTGGACCGGCCGGAGGCGGTGGAGGTCACGACGCTCGAAGCGGGCCCGGTGCGAGCCCGGGTGCGCATCGACGCCACCTACCGCTGGCCTTCGTACGCGATCGGTGACGGTCGCTCGTGCTCGCGACGCGCCGACGAGACCATCCCCGTCACCGTTCACACGACGCTGGAGCTCCGCGGCGGAGAACGCTTCCTCCGCGTGCACACCACGCTCGACAACCAGTGCCGGGACCACCGACTGCGGGCGCTTTTCCCGCTGCCCGCACCGGTCACCGGCTCCGACGCCGAGTGCGCGTTCGCCGTCGTTCACCGCGGGCTCACCGCCGAGGGCGGGCCGAACGAGTTCCCGCTCCCGACATTCGTCTCGCGCCGGTTCGTGGACGCGTCGGACGGCGACAACGGGGTCGCGCTGCTGCACGACGGCCTCCTCGAGTACGAGTTGGTCGACGAAGGCCGCGAGCTCGCGTTGACCCTGCTCCGCTCGACCGGGTACCTGTCCCGTGCTGAGCTCGCGCTGCGGCCGAATCCGGCCGGCCCGATGGATCGGGTCGACGGTGCGCAGATGCTCGGGAACCACGCGGTCGACTACGCGGTGCTGCCCCATCGCGGCGACTGGCGCGCGGCGCGGCTCTACGAGGCTGCCGACGAGTTCCTCGTGCCGCTGGAGCGGGTGCGCGCGGGCGGCGTCGCCGGCGCGACGCGCCCGCCCACCGGCCAGGCGTTGCGCGTCGACGGCGCGCAGGTGTCGGCCGTTCTCCGCGAGCCTGGGGGGCTGGTCGTGCG
>JBKOZX010000145.1:0-7768 GCA_046726115.1 Actinomycetota bacterium
CCGGCCACCGATCCGAGGTCCGACGCGTCGTAGTTCTGTCCCGTGATGAGGTCGAGCAGCCAGAAGGCGCCTGCGGAAACGACAGAGAAGAGCGCCGACACGAGAAACGCGTCCACCGCGTACGAGACGAGACGCGTGACGACCCCCGCGTAGTGCCCGGTCAGCTTGGGCTCGGGCTCGGGGTTCTTCGTCTGCGTCAATGTGGTGCAAGCAGTCGTGCGGGCCCGCTGGACGCGGTGCCGGGCGGGCGGTGGAACATCCGGTCGACCCAACGGTTGATCCACTGGTCGATGCCGACGCCTTGCGACCGGACGACGTCGAGAGCTCTCGTGGCGATCCCGGTCGTCGATTGGACGACCATCCGCCCGAACTCGGTCTTGGCGACCAGATCCTCGATGTCGACGCGTTCGACGATCGCATTGATGTCCACTCGGTCGATGATCGCGTTCACGTCGATGCGCTTGATCATCTCGTCGAGGTCGAGGCGCGCGGCCATCCGGTCGATGTCGACGCGATCGAGGATGGCGTCGATGTCGACCCGGTTGATGATGGCGTCGATGTCGACGCGGTCGACGATGGCGTTCACGTCGATCCGGTCGAGGATCGCCTGGACGTCCACGTGGCGCAGCACGGCGTCGACCGGAACGATGCCGAGCATGCGGTCGATCGCGGTCGGGCGCTGGTCGTCTGCCAAGGCCCCCATTCTGTCCCGGGAGCCGCTACATCGGCTGGATGCGGAAGACCGGGTGATCGGCAGGGTCCGGGAGCAGCTCGAAGTACCCCTTGACCTGGCGGCCCCAGCGCTGCAGGTATGCGTCGGCGACGCGGGTTTGGAGGTCGGGGTCGGTGACCTCGGTGGCGCGGAACGGCTCTACCTTCCCGCGGCGGCGCAGCTCCCCGGTGCCGGACGCACGCAGGTTGCGTACCCACTCGCTCTCGCCGCGCGGCGCCAGCAGGTAGCGGTCACCGTCGAGCTCGGGCACGTTGACGGGGACCGTGCGCCACTCGCCGCTCCGTCGTCCCCGCACCGCCAGCGTGGTTGCGGCCCCCAGGAGCGCGACGAGCGGGTTGGCGACCTTGCGCGTGAACCACCCTGGCCGCAGGTACGCCACGACGTCAGTCGGGTTCGCCGAGGATCATCCCCGCGCCCACCGTGTTGTTCGTCGTCTCGTCGATGAGGATAAAGCTCCCCGTCGTTCGGCTCCTGCGGTACTCGTCGTAGAACAGCGGGGCGGTCGTGCGCAGCGTGATCCGGCCCATCTCGTTGAGCCGGAGCGCGTCGGCGTTCTCGTCGCGGTGCAGCTCGTTCACGTCGAGCCGGTACAGCAAGTTGCGGACCAGCGCCCGCGCCGACCGCGTCGTGTGCTTGATCGCGAGTTTGGCACCGGCGCGCAGCTCCGAGTCGTCGGTCAGCCAGCACACCATGGCGTCGATCTCCTGCCCCGCCACGGCGTGGTTGTGCGGCCGGCAGATCATGTCGCCCCGGCTGACGTCGACGTCGTCGTCGAGTGTCATCGTGATCGACATCGGCGGGAATGCCTCGTCGACCGGGCCGTCGGCCGTGTCGATCGACCGGATCGTCGACGTGAACCCCGACGGCAGCACGATCACGTCGTCCCCCGGTTTGAAGACGCCGCCCGCGACGGTTCCGGCGTACCCGCGGTAGTCGTGGTGGGCGTTGCTCTTCGGCCGGATCACGTACTGGACCGGGAACCGGCAGTCGATGAGGTTCCGGTCCGACGCGATGTACACCTCTTCCAGGTGGTGGAGGAGGGAGGGGCCGTCGTACCAGGTCATGGCGGCGGACCGCTCGACGACGTTGTCGCCGTGCAGAGCCGAGATCGGGATGAACGTCAGGTCGGTGATGTCGAGGCGGCTCGCCCAGTCCGTGAAGTCGTCCTTGATGTCCTCGAAGATCGCCCGCTCGTAGCCGACGAGGTCCATCTTGTTCACGCACAGGACGAGGTGCGGGATGCGCAGCAGCGAGGCGATGAAGGCGTGGCGCTTCGACTGCTCGAGCACCCCCTTGCGGGCGTCGATGAGGATGAGCGCCATGTTGGCCGTCGACGCTCCGGTCACCATGTTGCGCGTGTACTGAATGTGGCCGGGTGTATCGGCGATGATGAACTTCCGCTTCGGCGTGGCGAAATACCGGTAGGCGACGTCGATGGTGATGCCCTGCTCCCGCTCGGCGCGGAGCCCATCGGTGAGCAGTGCGAGGTCGGTGTACTCGTCGCCCCGCTCGCGACTCGTTCGCTCGACGGCCTCGAGCTGGTCCTCGAAGATCTGCTTCGAGTCGTACAGCAGGCGGCCGATGAGCGTGCTCTTCCCGTCGTCGACGGACCCGGCGGTGGCCAGGCGCAACAGCTCCATCAGCGCTCCATCAGAAGTAACCCTCGCGCTTGCGATCTTCCATCGCCGCCTCCGAGAAGCGGTCGTCGGCGCGGGTCGCGCCGCGCTCGGTGATCCGCGACGCCGCGATCTCGACGACGATCTCCTCCGGTGTGGCCGCGATCGACTCGACGGCGGCGGTGCAGCTCATGTCGCCCACCGTCCGGAACCGCACCGTGGTCTCGAACGTCTCTTCACCGTCCTCGACGGGCAGATAGGGCCCGACGGCCATGAGCATCCCGTCCCGGCGGAAGACCTCGCGGCGGTGCGCGTAATAGATCGACGGGAGCTCGACGGCGTCGGTGGCGATGTACTGCCAGATGTCGAGCTCGGTCCAGTTCGACAGCGGGAAGACGCGCAGGTGCTCGCCGGCGCGGTGGCGGCCGTTGTACAAACTCCAGAGCTCGGGCCGCTGCTTCTTCGGGTCCCACTGCCCGAACTCGTCGCGGTGTGAGAACACGCGCTCTTTGGCGCGGGCCTTCTCCTCGTCGCGGCGACCGCCACCGAAGACGGCGTCGAAGCGGTGCTCGGCGATCGCCTCGAGCAGGACCGTGGTCTGGAGCCGGTTGCGCGACGCCCCCGGGCGGTCCTCGACGACGCGTCCGGCTGCGATCGCGTCGGGGACGGAGGCCACCACGAGCCGGACGCCCAGCTCGGCGATCCGGCGGTCGCGGAAGTCGAGCGCCTCGGGGAAGTTGTGCCCGGTGTCGACGTGCATGACCGGGAAGGGGATCGGAGCGGGGAAGAACGCCTTCTCGGCCAGCCGCAGCATCACGGCGGAGTCCTTGCCCCCCGAGAACAGCAGCACGGGGCGCTCGAACTCGGCCGCCACCTCCCGGATGATGTGGATCGACTCGGCTTCGAGCGCCTCGAGGTGCGAGAGCTGCCGGTGCCCGCGGCCGGGGTGAGAGCCGCGGGCGTCGTACGCCAGGGGGGTGGGGTCGGGAGCGGTCATCGTCGAGGACGGCCTACGTGTGCAGGCCGCACTCAATTTTATCGGTGCCCGCCCAACGACCGGCACGCGCCTCGTCCCCGTCGCCGACGGGACGTGTGCACGGCCAGCAGCCGATCGACGTGAAGCCGCGGCCCGCCAGCGGGTGCACAGGCAGACCGCGATCCTGCACGTAGCCCTGGACGTCGAGATCGGTCCAGGTGGCGATGGGGTTCACCTTCACGAGCCCGCGCCCCACGTCGTAGGAGACGATGGGCGCGTTGGCCCGAGTGGGAGCCTCGTCCCGGCGCAGGCCCGTCATCCACGCCGCCTTGCCCTCGAGAGCGCGGGCGAGGGGCTCGACCTTGCGCAGCGCGCAGCACCCGTCGGGGTCGCGCTGCCAGAGGTTGTCCGGCGCGACCTCGGGCTCCATCACCCGCAGGTTGAGGTCGTAGCGGCGGCGAACCTGGTCGACGTACCAGAGCGTCTCGGCGAAGTGGTACTGCGTGTCGAGGAAGACGACCTCGATCTCCGGCGCCACCTGCGCCGCGAGGTCGATGAGCACGCAGTCCTGGAACGACGCCGCCAGCACGAGGTCGTCGCCGTAGCGGTCCCACGCCCACCCGACAACCTCCGTGGGCGGCGCCGACTCGAGCATGGCCGAGACGTCGGCCAGCTCGCCCAGGTCGGGGATCCGCGTGGCGGTGGTGGTCATGTGGCGCACTCGCTGTCGCCGACGTCCTTCTCGTACGGACCGGTCTCGTCGAAGTCGACGTAGAACTCGGGCGCTTCCTCGGGCGTCGGGAACTCGTCGAGCTCCTTGACCGTGGTCCCGACCCCGGCCGCACCACCCGAGCGCTCGAGCCAGTCGCCGAAGGTCTCGCCGGCCGACCGCTCGGACGCGAACTTCCCGACGATCCGCACCACGGCCTCCGACGCCCGCTTGGCGGGGAGCTTCGCCGCCTTCTCGCCGAACGCGATCTCCGTGTGGCCGACCTTGCCGCCCAGCAGCATCTGGTATCCGGGCGCGGCACGGCCGTGGGCGCGGCGCTCGATCCCGACGAAGCCGATGTCGGAGATGTGGTGCTGGCCGCAGGAGTTCGTGCAGCCGGAGATGTTCACGCGCACACCGCCGACGTCGGCGAGCCCCGCCTCTTCGAGCGCTTTGCCGATGTCGTCGGCCAGGCCGCGCGACTGCGTGACGGCGAGGTTGCACGTGTCGGCGCCGGGGCAGGCGACGACGTCGCGGGCGAGCTCGGCGCCGGGCTCGGCCATGCCGATGGCGGCGAGCCGTGCGTGCAGGTCGGCGAGCTGGTCCTCCTGCAGTCCGCGCAGCGCGAAGTTCTGCCGGTTCGTGACCCGGACCTCGAAGCCGAACTGGCGCTGCATCTCGGCGAGCTCGCGGAACTGGTCGCTCGTGATGTCGCCGAGCCGTGCGTACGCGTAGGCGCTGACGGTCCCGTTGGCGCGGCCCCGCACGACGTTGGCGTGCTCCCAGCGCTCGTACTGCGTGAGCCCGAGGAACTCGACCGGCGCCTCGCCGACCGTCGTGACCGGGCCCTCGCCGGTGCCGGCGGGGGCGTCGCCGCGCTCTTGCACGGCGTCCGGGATGCCGCCGGCGTAGCTCGTCGCGGCGGGGAGGAACTTCCGCTCCTTGAAGATCCGCTCGCGCAGCTCTTCCATGCCCATGGTGTCGACGAGCCACTTCATGCGCGCCCGCAGCTTGTTGTCGCGGTTGCCGTAGTGGTCGAACACGCGCACGATCGCCTCGAGCGTCGGCATGAGCTGCTCGCGCGACGTGAACTCCTCGAGCGCCTGCGCCGGGTGCGGGTTCGCGCCCAGGCCGCCGGCGACGAACACCTTGAAGCCGGGCTCGAGGGTGCCGTCCGACTTGGGCCGGTTCACGGCGATCACCCCGACGTCGTTGAACATGGCCTGGCCGCAGTCGGTCACGCAGCCCGAGAAGTTGATCTTGAACTTGCGCGGCAGGCGCTGGGCGTACGGGTTCCGCAGGAAGAAATCGGTCGTGGCCTTGGCCCACGGGCTGATGTCGAGCACCTCGAACGGGCACGCCCCCGCCAGGTGGCAGCCGGTCACGTTGCGGACCGTGTCACCGCAGGCCTCGCGGCTCGTGAGGTCGACCGTCGCGAGCAGCCGCAGCAACTCGGGGGTCTGCTCGAGCTGCACGAAGTGCATCTGCACGTTCTGGCGGGTTGTGAGGTGGGCCCACCCACGCGAGTAGCTGTCGGCCAGGTAGCCGAGCATCTCGAGCTGCTCGGGGACGAGCGAGCCGTGCGGCACCTTGACCCGCACCATCTGGTTGTGCCCGCCCTGGCGCTGGCCGTAGATGCCCTGGTTCAGCCGGAAGACGCGGAACACGTCCTCCTCGATCTCGCCCGCGAGGTATTGCCGGACGCCTTCCTCGAACTTGTCCAGCTCCTCGTCGACGACGGGGTCGAGGGGCCTGGTCGACAGTTCTTTCACGTCGATGGCCATGGTCGTCCTCCGCAGGGGGTGGTGCAGGAAAACCGAGCGTGCCGGTCGGATTTCAGGCTAGCGGTTCCGCGACCCAAATACCACCGGGCAGGTCGGGAATATTTCCCGCACTGCGGGGTCGAGAATCGGCCATCTGCGGCAGACTCTCGCCGTGCCCGCCCGGCGCCTTTCCCGTCGTGCCTTCCTCGGGCGCAGCGCCGCGTTCGGCGGCGCAGTGGCCCTCTCCCGACTGGGGTGGCCGGCGCCCGGCGCGTGGGCGGCCAAGCCGAAGCAGGTGCGTCCGCCCGGATCCCTCCCGCACCCGAAGCTCCCCGCCGGCACCGACACCCTGCCGAAGATCGATCACATCGTCGTCGTGATGATGGAGAACCACTCGTTCGATAACTACCTCGGCATGCTCGGTCGCGGCGACGGCTTCGAGCTCGACCGGCGCGGGCATCCGACCGCCGCCAACCCCGACAACGACGGCAACCTCGTGCGGGCGTTCCGGATGCCGAGCACGTGTCAGCTCGACCGGGCACCGGGACAGAACTGGAACGCGAGCCACATCCAATACGACGACGGCCGCAACGACGGCTTCGTGCGCGCCAGCGGGCCCGTCTCGATGGGCTACTGGACCAAGGACGACATTCCTTTCTATTACGGGCTCGCCGGGACCTTCCCGCTGTGCGACCGCTGGTTCGGCTCGTGCCTGGGGCAGACGTACCCGAACCGGCGATTCCTGTTGGCCGGTACTGCCCATGGGCTCGTGAGCACCGACGTCTCGAAGATCCTGGCGCCGTCGCCGCCCAACGGCCTGATCGTCGACCAGCTGAACGCGCACGACATCAGCTGGCGGAACTACTACTCGGACCTTCCGGCAACCGGGTTGTACGAGTCAGTCGTCGACAACGACCGCGGCAACCTCGTCAACATCGACCAGTTCTACGCCGACGCCGCCGCTGGCGCGCTACCCGGCCTTTCGCTCGTCGATCCGCTGTTCGACAAGGACGAGTCCGAGGAGAACAACGCCAACATCCAGCACGGCGAGTCGTTCGTGTCGCGCGTCGTCAACGCGGTGATGCACGGTCCCGCGTGGTCGAAGTCGTTGTTGATCTGGCTGTACGACGAGCACGGCGGTTACTACGACCATATGCCGCCGCCTGCTGCGATCAAGCCCGACGACATCCCGCCCGACATCCAGTCCCCGCCCGACCAGCCGGGCGGGTACGACAGGTACGGGTTTCGTGTCCCCGCTGTCATCGTGTCGCCGTACGCGCGGCGCAACTACGTGTCGCACGCCGTCCACGACCACACCTCGATCCTCAAGCTCATCGAGACCCAGTGGAACCTGCCCGCGCTCACGTTCCGCGACGCGAACGCCGACGACCTCCTGGATAGCATCGACTTCGAGCACCAGGCCTTTCGTGAGCCGCCGAAGCTCCCGCCGCCCGGCCTCACGTCGCACCCGTCGCAGTGCACTCCGGGCCAGCCCGGTCCGATCCCACCGCCGGGCGGCGTGGTGCCGGCTCAGAGCACGACGACCACCGCGGCGCGGCGCTGAGCTTTCCCCGGGCCCGCCGGTGCGGCTCGATACCCTCTCGGTGACGGCGGCTTTGCCGACCGTCGTTGCAGTGCGGGAGCTTGCGACGGCGCCAAAGGAGAACTGCATGCGGATGTCGCAGCTGTTCCTACGCACGCTGCGGGACGACCCAGCCGACGCCGAGGTCGACAGCCACCGCCTGCTCGTTCGCGCCGGCTACATCCGCCGGGTCGCGAGCGGCATGTACTCGTGGCTGCCGCTGGGCCAGCGAGTCGTGCGCAAGGTGGCGCAGATCGTCCGGGAGGAGATGGACGCCGCCGGCGCCCAGGAGCTGTGGCTTCCGATCATGCAGCCGCTCCTCCTGTGGGAGCGCAGCGGCCGCAACGCCACGTACGGCCCCGAGCTGTTCCGGCTCGAGGACCGCAGGG
>JBKOZX010000146.1:0-8912 GCA_046726115.1 Actinomycetota bacterium
ATGTTGACCCTGACGACGGTGGGGACATGCTCCTCTTTCAGTGGGGCGTCTACGACTGGGGTGTTGGGGCGAGCTTCGAGTACGGCATCGGTCGGCAATTGATCTCGGACGACAGAGAAGACCAGGACAGCGCGTTCTGGCAGTTGTCGCTCACTCTGCGATACGAACCAAATGACGAGACCAATGCTCTTGGCTGCGGCGAGAAGTGGTGCTCTGGGGTCGCTGAGATCGACGCCCTGCGCGCGGGCATCGAGGCCGCCCCGGCAACGCCGTATGCGCGGCGGTCGCGTCCCAGGACCGTAGATCTGGATTTCGGACCGGCCGGATAGACGAGCGCTGTCGCGTCAACGGCGCTGGCTCCACACCAAGCGTGCTGCAACCGAACATGGTGTGATGATGCCCGTCATGGCCGAGCCGGAGCCTCGCACCAGGCGGATGACCAGCACAAGTGCGGGTGGAGGTGATGGGACTTGAACCCACGACTTCTACGTTGCGAACGCGTTCAGGTGCAACCTCGTGAGCCGCAACGTCGTGCCGAGCGTTCCTTGACCTGCGAAAGACATCGCTGTAGAGCTCGTTGGTTGGCAGACTCTCGCGACATCCCGCGGCCCAACCGCGGCCCAGCAGAGGCTGCGAGTCTGGCGGCTTCGGCTCAAGGCCGATTGCTGGCGTTGAACTGCACCCGCAGCTGCTCGAGCCGTTCGACGACCCGGTCGGCCTTGCTTGGACGCCACATCGTGTAGATCGCCAGCGCGTGATACGGCTGCACGGCACGGATTCGCACAACAGTCCCATCCGTCAGGATGACGCGGGCTTGGTCGCGCCTGGGGAACAACTGCTCACGAAGGCGAGTGCGCTCCCACCAATCGAGAATCTCGAAGTGCTGGACATCGGACCAGGCAAACCGCACCTCGGTCCCGAGATCTTTGATGGTGATGCCGTCGCTATCGACCCTGAGCGCAGCGCACCACCAACTGGCGAGCCAGTACGCGGCTAGGCCCAACGAGAGCACGGCAAGCGCGAGACCGAGCGCTCCTAACCCCCGCGATGAGACGACGTCGACCAGAACCCAGAACGCCCCCACGGTCAACCAACAGAGGCCCTCGACGAGAAGATTCGGGTTTCGGACTACCACCGGGGCGGCCGAGGCGTTGCCGTGAGGGTTCGAGGTCAGCGTGTGCTCCCTTTGGAACATGGCCGTGTTGCGGAACGCTACGGCAGTGGAACAGCACGAGCCCATGAGCGCCACGACGGACGAGAAGCATCCAGAGGTGACCCGACACTCGTCACGCCACGCCGATTGCACCGCCTCGCCGCGATCCCCACGCCGCGGCCCAACCGCGGCCCAAGACGGCCACGGACGCGACGAGCGGGGACCGAAGTCCCCGCTGAGCTGCGCAAACGATGTGGAGGTGATGGGACTTGAACCCACGACTTCTACGTTGCGAACGTAGCGCTCTACCAGGCTGAGCTACACCCCCTGGGAACCAGCCAGGTTACCTGTCCGAGCGCGGCGTCTCGCCCTGGATCGCGTCCTGCATCCGCGCCAGAACCAGTGCGTTGGTCACGTCGCCGCGGGTGCGTTCCAGCACACCGCGCAACGCGTCACTCGCGCGTCGCAGCCCCCCGGTGAGGGCCTCGGGGTAGTCGATGGACGCCAGCACCGTGTACACCTCGTCCATCACCGCGAGCAGACGCTCCGCCTCGTCGAGCTCGCCGCGGCGCAGGCAGTCGAGCGTCTGGCGACGCAGCTCGCTGGCCGCTTCGGCGAGGCCGTTCAGGTACGCCGGCGTCTCGACCCGGAGCTCGTCGGCGCCCGGTATCGGCTGACCGGCCACGAACGCCAGCGTGAGGTTCGCTTCGGCGAACTCCTTCTTCGCGTCGTGCAGGCTGCCGCCGTACCGCACGTCCTCGTGGCCGTCGAGCGCAGCATCGGCCTCGGCGAGGAACGCGGCCGCTTCCGCGATCAGCTCCCGGGCGGCCAGGAACTCGCGTCGATGGACGGCCCGGATCGCCGACGCGCAGGCGCGGATCGCGCGCCGAGACGCGTTGAGCGTGATCTCGCGGGCGAGGTGCTTCTGCTCGAGGACCTTGCGGGCACCTTCACCGGCCGCCGAGAGCTCGTCGGACGGGTCGGTCGTCACGCGAACGCCGCGATTCGGCGCTACCTCGCGGCAGTCTGGCGCAGCGGCGCAGCGTCGGGAAGCGGCGCGAGCTCAGGACGAGCCGGCGCACGGGGGTGGGCGAGCGCCACCGATCGCGGTGGGGCCGCGGGGACCGACCACGGGTCGGACCCGGTCGAGGCGAGCCCAAGAGAGCCGTGCCGTTTCAGCTGCACGAGGAGGTACACGTAGATGCCGATCACCGCGTCGGCGAGCAAGTGGGCGAGCCAGAGCATCGGGTTGACCAGCACCGCGAGCCCGAGGGTCACGACCGCGAGCCCGACGAGGATGATCAGCACATCGCGGCGGCGCTTCTGGGCCGGCGTCATGGCGGCGTCCCGGACCCCGGTGGAGGCGCTCCGGGTGGGTCGGGCCGCGCTCCCCGGGCGTCCGGAGGCGCTCCGAGGCCGGCTCGAGCCTGCGACCGGCGGAACCGCCCGCAGCGGCCGGCCCCGCGCCGCACCCATGGACCGCGGGGACGAGTGCCGGTTGGTGAGCGCGCCAAGGCGCGACGTGAAGCTGCTGACGCCGCCGCGTCGGCCCTCGTTCCGCGATCGCAGCACAGGCGGCACGAGAACTGCCGCCCACAACACAGCAAGGATCAGTAAGACCGGGATTGCCAAGGGTTTCTCCGCCAGCTTCCGGGTGCCATCGACGCTAACAACGCACGACGGGCAAAGGGTGGACCTTCACCCGAAATCAACCGCCTGGTCCTCGGTACCCTAACGGACCCGCCCCCGGTACGGTCAAGCCCTCCTGTTTGCCCTGGTCAGACCGGGTCAGATCGGGGCAAATCGCCTCAGATGCCGAATTCGTCGTCGTCGAGGGCGGGGGGCCGCCGGAACGTGCCCGAGCGTCCGCCGGTCTTCTCCCACAGCGCGAGCTCGCCGATGGTCATCGTGCGATCGATCGACTTGCACATGTCGTAGATCGTGAGCGCGGCGATCGCGCACGCGGTCAGCGCTTCCATCTCGACGCCGGTGCGATCGACGGTGTCGACCTGCGCCTCGACCTCCACGTGGCTGTCCTCGATGCGGAAGTTCACGAACACCGACCCGACGAGCAGCGGATGGCACAGCGGCAGCAGGTTCGGTGTCTGCTTGGCGGCCTGGATACCGGCCACCCGCGCCACCGCCAACACGTCACCCTTCGAGATGGCGCCGGCGGCGATCTTCGACGTCGTGTCGGCTTCCATGTGCACCCGGCAGCGCGCCACGGCTCGGCGATGTGTTGCTTCCTTGGCCGTGACATCGACCATCCGCGCCCGCCCGAGCGGGTCGAGGTGCGTGAACTCGGACGCCGACACGGCTCTCCTTTGGTCGCCCGGGCAAGCTCGGGCCCCTGCGGCGACGGTCGGCAGAGCCGCCGTCCGCCCCCGAGTGTAGGGGCGGGCGCGGGGGCCCGCCCCGACGGGCGGGTCAGCCGCCGATCTGGCTCATCGAGCGCGCCGGACGGACGAAGTTGACCTGGCCAATCCGGTGCCCGGCCCACTTCGT
The DNA here is from genome assembly GCA_046726115.1 of Actinomycetota bacterium. Taxonomy (GTDB): domain Bacteria; phylum Actinomycetota; class Acidimicrobiia; order IMCC26256; family JACDBD01; genus JALZAA01. The sequence goes on from JBKOZX010000146.1 coordinate 3,659, forward strand.
GGCGACCGCCCGCTCGATCTCGGCCGCCAGCCGGTCGTCGACCTCACTCTCGGGCGCGCCGCGGACGATGGCCCGCAGGTCGAACTCCTCGAGCGCGAACAGGCACGTGCGGAACGAGCCCTCCGCAGTGACCCGCACGCGGTCACAGTCGTCGCAGAACGGCTCGGTGACGCTCGGGATTACGCCGACGCCGCCGCGGCCGTCACGGTACCGGTAGCGGGTGGCGGGCTCGGCGCCCCCGGATGTGGTCGCGGCGGTGGCCTCCGGCTCGAGCGGGAACACGGAGGCGACACGGTCGAGGATCTCCCGGGCCGGTACGACCTGGTCCATCGTCCACGTGCCTTCGGCGTCGAGCGGCATGAATTCGATGAACCGGAGGCCGACGCCCTTCGCGCGCCCGTACGCAGCGAGGTCGACGATCTCGTCGTCGTTGACGCCCCGGATCACGACGCAGTTCACCTTGATGGGATCGAGCCCGGCGTCGAGGGCGGCATCGATGCCCGCGAGGACGCGGTCGAGGTCGTCACGCCGCGTCAGTGCCGTGAACGTGTCGGGGCGGAGCGAATCGAGCGAGACGTTGATCCGGCGGAGCCCGGCGGCGGCGAGATCGTGCGCCATCTCGGGCAGCTTCACGCCGTTGCTGGTGAGGGCGAGATCCACGTCGAGGGGGGCGAGCATGGTGATCAGCCGGGGCAGATGGGCGCGCAGCGTGGGCTCACCGCCGGTGATGCGGATGGCTTCGAACCCGAACCGCTCGACGCACACCCGGGCGATGCGCGCCTGCTCCTCGTAGGTCAGCAGCTCTTCCCGGGGCAGCCATTTCATGCCCTCGGCCGGCATGCAGTACGTGCACCGGAAGTTGCAGCGGTCCGTGATCGAGATGCGCAGGTCCTTGACGCGCCGATCGAAGGGGTCGACGAGCGGGACCGCCGTGCCTGCCATACGCCCAGGCTACGCCGGGCTCGGATCGTCCCCCGCCGGCCAATCCAGGCGCATCACGATGACCTCGCCGCCCTCCGGCACGCCGTCGCCGTCGGGCAGGAGCGCGAGGCCGTTGGCGGCGGCGGTGGCCGACAGCACGTTGCTGGCCTGCCCGCCGCTGCGAGCGGCGAGGTACCGCCCGCGCTCGCCGCGCACCCGAACCCGGTCGAGGTGCAGCTTGCCGTCGGGCTTGCGGGGCATCGCGTGCTCCGCGACGGCGAGCACCTCGGGACGAAACAGCTGCTCATGGCCCATCATCCGGAGCAGCGCGGGCCGGGCGAACAGCTCGAAGCTCACCAGCGACGACACCGGGTTGCCGGGTAAGCCGAACACGGGTGTCCCGCCGATCACGCCGAACGCCAGCGGCTTCGCGGGCTTGATAGCGACCTGCCACGAATCCATCCGTCCGAGTCGATCGAGGGCGGCCTTCACGTAGTCGTAGTCGCCGACCGACACGCCCCCGCTGCTGAGAACGGCGTCGCACGACGCCAGCGCGTCCTCCAACGTGCGCGTGATGATCGCCTCGTCGTCGCGCGCCGAGCCGAGGTCGGCGGCGTCGGCACCGGCCTCGACCGCGAGAGCACGGAGCATCGGTCGGTTCGAGTCGCGGATCTGCCCTGGTCGCAGCGGCCCGCGCTCCACGAGCTCGTCGCCGGTCGAGAGAACGCCGACGCGCGCACGCGGCACGACGTCGACGTCGTCGAGACCCAGGCTCACGAGCACGCCGAGATGGGCGGGGCCAAGGGCGGTGCCAGCCGGGAAGACCATGTCGCCTGGCGCGAGATCGCCGCCGGCGGCGCGCACATGGTCCCCCCGTTCCGCGGCGTGCACGACGCGTACGGCGTCGCCGTCGCGCTCGGTGTACTCGACCATGACGATCGCGTCGGCGCCGTCCGGGATCGGCGCGCCGGTCATGATCCGGATCGCCTCGCCGTGCCCGACCGCCTCCGTCGGCGCCCGGCCCGCCGGTAGCTCCCCGACGACGGCGAGCCGCGCCGGGGCCTCGGGACCGGCGTCGGCGGTGTCGGCGGCGCGCACTGCGTACCCGTCCATCGCGGTGTTCGCGAACGGCGGGACCGCTTCGGCCGCGACCACCTCACGCGCGGTCACGAGGCCCAGCGCGTCGCGCACCGGGACGCTCACCGGCGCGAGCGGAGTGACCGAACCGAGGATCTCGGCCTGGACATCGGCGAGCGGGATCACGGGAGTCTCAGACGAGTCCGCGACGGCGCACGACCTCGGCGATCATCGCCTCGACGTCGTCGGCGAGGTCCGGCCGGTCGAGCGCCAGCTCGAGGTTCGCCCGGAGGTAGTCGACCTTCATGCCGGCGTCGTAGCGGCCGTGCGTGAAGCGCCGCCCGAGCACCTTCTCCTCGCGCAGCAGCAGGCCGATCGCGTCGGTGAGCTGGAGCTCGCCGCCGGCCCCGGGCTCGATGCGATCGAGGGCGTCGAAGATGCCGGGCCGGAACACGTAGCGGCCGATCACGGCGAGGTTGGAGGGTGCGTCCTCGAGTTTCGGCTTCTCGACAACCGACTTCAAACGGAACACGTCGGTGTCGATCGACTCGACGTCGGCCGACCCGTACGAGGAGATCTCGTCACCCTGGACCTCGAGCAGCGCGATCACCGACGCCTGTTCGCGGTCGTGGATCTCGATCATGCTGCGCAGTAGTGCGGAGTCGTCGATCATCACGTCGTCGCCGAGCAGCACCGCGGAGGACTCGTCTCCGACGTGCTGGCGCGCCATCGACACCGCGTGGCCGAGCCCGAGGGGCTCGTGCTGGCGCACGAAGTGGAGGTCGGCAAGGTCCGCGAGCGCCTGCACCTGCTTCAGCAGCTCGTGCTTGCCCTTCTGCTCGAGGGCAGCTTCCAGCTCGGGGTCGCGATCGAAATGATCCTCGATCGGTCCCTTGCCGCGGCCGCTCACGACGAGGACGTCGCGGATCCCGGCGCGGACGGCTTCTTCCACCACGTACTCGATCGTCGGTCGGTCCACGAGCGGCAGCATCTCCTTCGGGATGCTCTTGCTCGCCGGGAGGAAGCGCGTGCCCAGGCCGGCTGCGGGGATCACCGCCTTGCGCACCGTCATCACTGCGAGACGCTACCGCCCGGCGGATCCTGGCCGAGCCCCGGCTCTTCGCCCCGGAACAGGCGGCGCACGTTCGGCACATGACGAGCCAGGATCACGAGCGCGAGCCCGGAGGTGACCACGACGTCGCCCCACGAGTTGCCCGTCACCGCCACGAGCACCGGGAACGCGATCGTCACGACGAGCGAAGCCACGGAAGCTTTGCCGAGTCCGCGGGCGATGACGAACCACAGGACCGCGAGCCCGAGCGCGATGAGCGGGTAGATGACCGCGAGCACGCCGGCCGCGGTGGCCACGCCGCGCCCGCCTCGGAAGCGGGACACCACCGGAAGCACGTGGCCGACGACGGCCGCCGACCCGAGGACGAACGCCCCGAGGTGGCCGGCGATGACGAGGCCGACGGCAGACGGGATCGCGCCCTTGGCGAAGTCCCCGACGAAGACGACGAGCCCGGCCTTCCAGCCCGCGAGCCGGTACACGTTCGAGGCGCCCGGGTTCCGGGAGCCTTCGGCCATGACGTCGTGCCCGGTGGCGCGGGCGACGAGCGCGGCGGTCGGGAACGTCCCGACGAGGTATGCGAGAGGGACGAGGAGCAGAACGCCCGTCACTCCGGTAGGATTAGCAGTCGAAACCCGAGAGTGCCAACGGCCTGATCCAGGACCGAGGGACCGATGCCGACCTACCGGTACCAGTGCGCGAAGTGCGGTGAGCAGTTCGAGCTCTGGCAGTCCATCCACGACGACTCCCTCGAGCGGCACCCGGGCTGCGGCGGCAAGGTCACCAAGGTGATGTCGCCCGCCGGCATCGTGCTCAAGGGTCCCGGCTTCTACCGGACCGACAACCGTGCCGCGAGCAAGCGTGGCTCCAAGGACAAGGAGCCCGCGAAGGACGGCGCGAGCGGGAACGGCTCGGGCTCCGACTCGAAGGAGTCGAACGGCTCGACGAGTGCCGACTCGAAGGGCTCCCAGAGCGAGAGCTCCAAGGGCTCCAAGAGCGACGACTCGAAGGGTTCGAAGGACAAGACCTCCAAGAGCGGGTCGTCCTCGACCTGACGCCGCCGGCTACTCGCCGCGCGCCGTCGCGAACTTCCGACACCTTCCCTCCGACACTCCCCTCCCGCTGCGGCGCGCGCGCCGCCTGTCGAGAAGGGGAACGTCATGCCTCGCCGCTCACCTCGCGCCGTGCTCCTGTGGCTCGGCGCGATTCTCGTCGCGGTCGTGACCGCGGCGGTCGTCGCGACCGATCTCGCCGCCTTGCACCGGCGTGCCAACACGCTCGGCCCGCTGCGTAGTGTCGCCGTCGCCGACCATGAGCTCACCGTCGGCACGACGATCGGGAACGCCGATCTCACCGTGCGGTCGGTGCACCGGACGCAACTGCCTGCGGGCGCGCTGTCCCCGAGCGCGGCGCGTGGGCGCGTGATCGCCGTGCCCGTCCCGCGCGGTGCCTTCATCGCGGGCGGCAACGTCGCGCCGCGCCACCGCACCGGGTTGAACGGTGCGATACCTCCGGGGATGCGCGCGCTGCGCATCGTCGTGCGGGACGCGTTGCGCCCGCCGGTCGGGAGTGCGGTGGACGTGCTCGTGACGTTCGACCCGGGCGGTGGCGGCACGAGCGGTGAGGCGCCCACCGTGACGGCGGCGCGCGGCGTGCTGGTGCTGGGCACGGACGACGCGCCGGCGGCGGTCGAGACCGGCGGCGGTCGGCGCGTCGCCGGAAGCTCGAGCGCCGGGGCGCTCGGCGTCACGTTGCTCGTGACCGAAGCGGACGCGCCCCGCCTCGCCTTCGCCGCTGCCACCGGTGTCGTGACACTCGCGCTCGTCCCACCCGAGGAGGCCGCGGATGCTGAACATGTGAACGTTGGCACCTAGGCTCCCACGCCGTGCCGATCCTCCACGCGATCGTGCTCGGCATCGTCCAGGGGCTGTCCGAGTTCCTCCCCATCTCGTCGAGCGGTCACCTCCTCCTCGTGCCCGAGCTGTTCAAGTGGACCGAGCTGACCGACCATCCCAGTCTCAACAAGACGTTCGACGTCGCGTTGCACGTCGGGACGTTCGTGGGCGCCGCGTGGTACTTCCGCCGCGACCTCGCGCGCTATATCGCGGCAGGATGGCGATCGCTTTGGCGGCGGAGCATCCAGACGGTCGACGAGCGCATGGCCTGGCTGCTGCTCCTGTCGGCCGT
>JBKOZX010000147.1:0-4658 GCA_046726115.1 Actinomycetota bacterium
TCGGGTGGGCGAGCGCCCGCCTCGACGACGCTGCCGGCCTGATCCCCGCCCGGGTCACCGCCGCGCTGGTGGTCACGGTCAGGCCGCGAACCGCGGTGCGGGTCGCCCGCGCGGTGCGCCATGACGCGCCCGCGCACCCGTCGCCCAACGCCGGGATCGCCGAAGCCGCGTTCGCAGCCGCGCTCGGGCTGCGGCTCGGAGGGGCGAATCGGTACGGCGACCGCGTGGAGCACCGACCGCGGCTCGGGGACGGCCGCACACCCGCGCCCGGCGACATCCGCGCCGCGGTGCGGTTGTCGCGCGACGTGACCGGCGCGCTCGTCACGCTCCTGGCGATGCCGTCGCTGCTGCGGTGGCTTTGGCGTCGCCGGAGCGGGAGGCACCGGTGACCGTGCCGCCGCCGGGCCTCCATGGCGGCGACGGGCCGGCGGTCGCCGAGGCGCTGGGCCTCGATCCGGCCTCGGTCCTGGATCTGTCGGTCAGCCTCAACCCGTTCGCGCCCGACGTGCGCGGACTCGCGCGCCGCCACCTCGACGCGCTCGTCCGCTACCCCGATCCGGGGCGGGCAACGCGTGCGCTGAGCGACGCGATGCGGGTCGACGCCAACCGGATCGTGCTCACGAACGGCGGCGCGGAGGCGATCAGCCTGGTCGCGGCCGAGCTCGGTGCGGGATGGGTCGAGGAGCCCGACTTCGCGCTGTACCGCCGTCACCTCCCCGCCGTGCGACGCGGCGCGCCGCAGTGGCGGTCGAACCCGCACAACCCGACCGGCCTCCTCGCACCGCCGAGCCGGGCGGCGGCGGTGTGGGACGAGGCGTTCTATCCCTTGGCGACCGGCGCGTGGACGCGCGGGGACGCGGGCGCGATCGTCGTCGGCTCGCTCACGAAGCTGTTCGCCTGCCCCGGTCTGCGGCTCGGCTACGTGCTCGCGAGCAACGCATCGCTTGCCGATCGGCTCCGCGACCGTCAGCCGCAGTGGGCCGTGAACGGCCTCGCCGTCGCGCTGCTCCCCGAGCTGCTCGACCTCACCGACCTCCCGGCGTGGGCGTCGGGCATCGCCCGACTGCGCGCCCAGCTGGTCGACGTGCTGCGCGCGCACAGGTTGCATCCGCGCCCGTCCGACGCGCCCTTCGTGCTCGTCGACGGGACCGCCGGGTTGCGCGACCGGCTCGCGCCCGTCGGGGTCGTCGTGCGTGACTGCACCTCGTTCGGGCTCCCCGAGTGCGCGCGCATCGCCGTTCCCGGGACCGCCGGCCTCGAACGCCTCGAGCGCGCGTTGCGCGCTGTCGAGGTCAAAGAGGTATCGGCGTGATGCGGGGCGCGCTCATGGTCTGCGGCACCGGCAGCGACACCGGGAAGAGCCACGTCGTCACCGGGCTCTGCCGCCTGCTGCACCGGCGGCGTGTTCGGGTCGCGCCGTTCAAAGCACAGAACATGGCGCTCAACTCGTTCGTCACGCCGTCGGGTCACGAGATCGGCCGCGCTCAGGGCGTGCAGGCGCTCGCCGCCGGCGTCGTGCCCGAGGTGGCGATGAACCCGATCCTGCTGAAGCCGACGGGCGAGCGCACGAGCCAGGTCGTCGTCATGGGTGAGCCGGTGGGCCACCTCGACGCGGCGGAGTACCAGGCCGAGAAGCCGAACCTGCTCGCGACCGTGCTCGCCGCCTGCGACGATCTGCGCCGCCGCTTCGACGTGGTGATCCTGGAAGGCGCGGGCAGCCCGGCCGAGATCAACCTGCTCGACCACGACATCGTGAACCTGCGCGTCGCCGACGAGCTCGGTGTGCCCGCCATCGTCGTCGGCGACATCGACCGCGGCGGCGTCTTCGCCTCGCTGTACGGAACGGTGGCGCTCCTGCCCGACCGGTACCGCGCGCTCGTGCGCGCGTTCGTCATCAACAAGCTGCGCGGTGATCCCGCGCTGCTGGGCGACGGCATCAGTGTGCTCGAGCAGCGCAGCGGCGTCGGCGTGCTCGGTGTCCTGCCGTTCGTGCACGACGTGGCCCTCGACGCCGAGGACTCCCTTGCGCTGTCCGGACCCCGCCCCGGGGCCGTTGCCCCGGCGCGCGGCGACACGCTCGACGTCGCCGTCGTCCGCTTTCCGCGCCTGGCGAACTTCACCGATCTCGATGCGCTCGCGATCGAACCCGGCGTGCACGTGCGGTTCGTCGAGACACCCGCCGCGCTCGGGCGGCCCGACCTCGTGGTGCTCCCAGGCACGAAGGCGACGGTCGCTGACCTCGACTGGCTTCGCGGAGCGGGTCTCGATCGCGCAGTGTTCGAGGGCACGGACGCGCTCGTCCTCGGGATCTGTGGTGGCTACGAGCACCTCGGGCGCACGATCGTCGACACCGTCGAGTCGGGCCGCGGAGACGTGGTCGCGCTCGGACGTCTCGACGTCGACACCGTGTTCGAGCCGACCAAGCTGACCCGGCAGCGCCGCGGGCACGCGATGGGCCAGCGCGTCGCGGGGTACGAGATCCGGCACGGCCGCGTCGCGCGCCGCAGCGGGGCGGCGGGATGGATCCACCTGGACGACTGCTACGGCTGCGATGACGACGGCGCCATCGACGCCGGCGCGCGCGTCCTCGGCACGAGCATGCACGGTCTGTTCGAGCAGGACGGGTTCCGCGCCTCCTTCCTGACCGAGGTCGGGCGACGCGCGGGCAAGACGTTCGTGCCCGCCGGCGTGTCGTTCGCCGCCGCACGCGAAGCCCAGTTCGAGCGGCTCGCCGACCTGCTCGAGACGCACCTCGATCTCGCCGCGCTCGACGCGCTCATCGAGGAGGCGGCGGCGTGATCCTCGTGCTCACCAACGCCGACACCGAGATCCTCGGGCTGCGGGCCGTCGTCGAGGCGTTGCCGGCGGGCTTCCCGCCCGTGCGCGCCGCCAACCCGGCGTCGCTCGAGCGGGCGCCGAGCCTCGACGGTGCGCAGGCGGTGCTCGTGCGGCTGCTCGGCGGCCGGCGCGCGTGGGAGCAACCGTTCGACGAGCTGCGCCGCAGGTGCGTCGAGCGTGGCGTGCCGCTACTGGCGTTCGGCGGTGAAGCCGCACCTGACGCCGAGCTGGCGGCGGCGTCGACGGCCCCCGCGGACGTGGTCGCGCGGGCGTTCGAATACCTTGCGCTCGGCGGGCTCGTCAACCTCGAGCAGCTGCTGCGGTTCGTCGCCGATCGGCTGCTCGGGCACGGCTTCGGCTTCACGCCGCCGGCCGACGTCCCCGCGTGGGGCGTCTGGGGCGATCCGGTGGTCGACCCGGCCCGCCCCACCATTGGCGTGGTCTTCTACCGCGCGCACGTGCTGTCGGGGAACACGCAGTTCGTCGACGACCTGTGCGCCGCCGTCGATCGCGCCGGTGCCAACGCGCTGCCGGTGTTCTGCTATTCGCTGCGGCCCGATGAGCAGGGTGCGGTGCCCGCGCTCGACCTTCTCGCGGCGCGCGACGTGGACGCCGTGATCACCACGGTCCTCGCGATGGGTGGCGCCGACGGCGACGAGTGGTCGGCGCCGCAGCTCGCCGCGCTCGACATGCCCGTCGTGCAGGCGATCGCCGCGACCCGCCCCGCCGCCGAGTGGTCGGACTCCGACGCCGGCCTCGCGCCGACGGACGTCGCCATGAGCGTCGCCATCCCCGAGTTCGACGGCCGCGTCGTGACCGTGCCCTTCTCGTTCAAGGAGGTCGTCGACGACGGTGACGAGCTCGGTGCGCTGGTCGTCGCCTACCGCACCCTCCCCGACCGTGTCGCCCGAGTCGCCGGCGTCACCGTCCGTCTGGCGCGCCTTCGCCGCCTCCCCAACGCGGAGAAGCGCGTCGCGATCGTGATGTCTGCCTACCCGACAAAGCGGAGCCGCCTCGGCAACGCGGTCGGGCTCGACACACCGGCGAGCGTCATCGAGCTGCTCCACGAGCTGCGCGACGCCGGATACCGCGTCGACCGCATCCCACCCGACGGCGACGTGCTCATGGCCGAGCTCGCCGACGGCTTCACGTACGACACCGAGACCCTGAGCCCCGAGCAACTGGCGCGCGCACCGGGTCGGCTCGCGGCCGGCGAGTACGCGGAATGGTTCACCGGCCTGCCCGACGAGCTACGCAACGAAGTCGTCGCCACGTGGGGCGAGCCGCCCGGGGCGGTCCTGCGCGATGGCGACGCCCTCGCGTTCGCCGGACTCGACCTCGGCGGCGTCCTCGTGGCGGTGCAACCGCCGCGCGCATTCGGCGACGACCCGATCGCGGCGTACCACTCGCCGCGCCTCGCGCCCCCGCACCACTACCTCGGTTTCTACCGGTGGCTCGAGACCGGCTTCGGCGCCGACGCCGTCGTACACGCAGGGAAGCACGGCACGCTCGAGTGGCTCCCGGGCAAAGGCGTCGGGCTGTCGGCCGCGTGCGCGCCCGACGCCGCCCTCGGCGACGTGCCGCTCTTCTACCCGTTCGTGGTGAACGACCCCGGCGAGGGAACGCAGGCCAAGCGGCGGGCCCACGCAGTGATCGTCGACCACCTCGTGCCGCCGCTCACCCGCGCCGACGCTTACGACGACCTCGCCCGCCTCGAGCGGCTGCTCGACGAGCACGCGCAGGTACAGGCGCTCGACCCGTCGAAGGTGAGCGCAGTCCGATCGCAGGTGTGGGACCTGCTGGTGGAGGCCGAGATCCAC
>JBKOZX010000148.1:0-1862 GCA_046726115.1 Actinomycetota bacterium
CAGGGTGATCTGATCGAAGTGCTCCTTGCGGAGCGCCGGATTCGTGACGCCGAGCCCCTCCTCGGGAGCGAGGCACAGCACCCCGACCTTCCCCTCGACGAGGTTGCCGTGCACCTGCGCCGCGGCCTCGCCCGTCTGGTCGAGCGGGTACACGACCGACAATGTCAGATGGATCTTCCCCTCGCCCACGAGCCGGTTGGCGTCCCATGCCTCGCGGTAGTTCGCGAAGTGACTGCCCTTCAGGGTTTTGAGCATCATCCAGAGATACCGGTTGTCGTATTCGATCGTGTACCCGGACGTCGCCGCGCACGTGATGATCATCCCGCCCCGCTTGCACACGAACACCGACGCACCCATCGTCTGGCGACCCGGGTGCTCGAACACGATGTCGGGGTCGGCGCCCGTGAGCTCACGGATCTTCTTGCCGAGACGGCGCCACTCGCCGGGATCCTGCGTGTGCTCGTCCTTCCAGAACCGGTACCCCTCGGCCTTGCGGTCGATGACGTGCTCGACGCCCATCTCGTGGAGCAACTCAGCCCGCTCCGGCGACGACACCACCCCGACCGGCGTGCCGCCGCCGTTCAGCACGTACTGGGCGGCGTAGGCGCCGATGCCGCCGCTCGCCCCCCAGACGAGCACGGTCTGGCCCTGCGTCATCTGCGCGCCGTTCGGGCTGACGATCATCCGGTAGCTCGTCGAGTTGCACAGCGCGTTGCAGGCCGCCTCCTCCCACGTCAGGTGGGCGGGCTTGGGCATGAGCTGGTTCGCCTTGGCGAGCGCGATCTCCGCCAGCCCTCCGTAGTTCGACTCGTACCCCCAGATGCGCTGGTTCACCGTCATCATCGAGTCGTCGTGCGCGGAGGGGTCCTGGTCGTCGACGTAGTTGCAGTGCACCGTGACCTGGTCGCCGGGCTTCCAGTTCCGCACCGCCGACCCGACGCGCAGGATCACGCCGGCGGCATCACTGCCCATCACGTGGAAGGGCTGATCGTGGCGCTTGCCCCACACGCTCTCCTTGCCGAGACGCTGCAGGAACTGGAACGTCGGCAATGGCTCGAAGATCGACGTCCACACGGTGTTGAAGTTGATGGCCGAAGCCATGACGGCGACGTACGCCTCGTCGGGCGCCAGCTCGGGCAGCGCGACGTCCTCGACGTGCGTCGACTTGCGCGGGTCCTTCGCCTCCGAGGGCAGGCCGGCGAACATCTCCTGCTCGTCGGCCCGCACGACCGCGCCACGGAACGACTGCGGGAGCGTCAGTGCACCCACCGTCTCGCCGTCGGCGCCTTCGAGGATGGCGGCGCGAATGCTCTCGATCTCCGTCATGCACTCTCCCGATGTCACCGTCACACGCTTCGGCGCGACGCTAGCGTCCGCTGCCGGCCTGGTTTCGCCCGGTCCGCGCGCGGCTACTCTCGGACCAAGCTCGTTCTGGGAGGGTAAGGAATGCCCGGCTCCGTCATCATCTCTTCTGCCCGCACGCCCATCGGGAAGCTCTCGGGTGCGCTGGCGTCGTTCTCGGCCATGGACCTCGGCGGCTTCGCGGTCGCGGCGGCTCTCGAGCGGGCCGGCGTCGGCCCCGAGCAGGTCGACTACGTGATCCTCGGCCAGGTCCTCCAGGGTGGGCAGGGCCAGATCACGGCCCGGCAGGCCGCGGTCAAGGCCGGCGTGCCCATGACGGTGCCCGCGCTCACCGTCAACAAGGTGTGCCTGTCGGGAATGAACGCGATCTACCTCGCCGACCAGATGGTCCAGTCCGGCGACGCCGAGGTCGTGGTGGCAGGCGGCATGGAGTCCATGACGACGGCGCCGTACCTGCTGCCCGGCGCCCGCGCCGGGTACCGCATGGGCGACGGCAAGCT
>JBKOZX010000149.1:0-2845 GCA_046726115.1 Actinomycetota bacterium
GGCTCGCGCATCACACCGGCTCGATCCATCGATGGGCAACCGGGCTCGTGCTCGGTCGCGCGCACAGGATGCGACGCATCGCCGACACCGACGACTGGCAGCGGGGCCTGACGCCCGCAGAGCAGTCGGACTGGTTGCGCGCTGGCGCCGGGCCGCTGCTCGCCGCGCTCGGTTCGGCCAACCCAGATGAGCCTATGTGGGCGTGGGGTCAGGACCCAACGGGTTCGGTTCTGGTCCCGACGAATGGTCCACGAGACCGGGGATCCACCGGGCAGACGCGGAGCTGGCGCTCGGCCGGGAGCCGGCCTTCGAGCCGAGCATCGCGGCAGATGGCGTGAGCGAGTTCTTCGACAACCTGTGGCGCGCCCGCGTCTTCCGGCGCGAGATCGGCAACCTCCGCGGCCACGGGGAGACGCTTCGCTTCGTGGCCACCGACACGACCGGCCAGTGGACGGTCCACCTCGACGACACCCTGGTTCGCGCTCGCCGCGAGGTCGCTCGACGGGTACCGCGTGCCGATGTGCGGATCGGGGGAGCGGCCGTCGACCTCTACCTCCTCGTCTGGCACCGACGGGACGTCGACCATGGCCGGTTCCGGATCACCGGCGACCGGATCCTCCTCGACCGCTGGCAGGCAGGCTCCGCCGTCTGAGTGGTGTTGCACCGTTGCACGGTCACGCCAGCGAAGCGGCGGCAGGTCGACCGACGAGGCCGGCCGCGACGACCGCGAGGCAGCTCGCGGCGACGGTCACGTGCGTCAGCGCGATCGCGGACGTCCCGCGGTCACCCGCCACCGAGAGGTAATACGTGCCGAGGGTGGCGATGCCGACAGCGAAGCCGAGCTGCGCGGTGGTGCTGATGAGCGAGCTCGCGTCCGGGGCCAGGCGGGGCGGGGTGTTCGCGACGGTCCGGCCGACCATCGGGCTGAATCCGATCCCGAATCCGGCGCCGCCGACCACGAGGACGAGCGCGCCCGCGATTCCCGGTCCGCTGCCCGTGCGAAGCAGCGCGCCGAGCGCGGCATAGCTGACGGCGAGCGCCCACAGGCCGAGGAACGGAGCCCAGCGCTGCGCGCGGGACGGCAACCTCGGATGGCTCAGGCTTGCGACCGCGAACGCACCCGCGAACGGAGCGAACGTCAGCCCGGAGGTGACCGGTGTCTTCCCGAGCCCGCCTTGCAGGTGCAGCGTGAACGCGAAGAGGAACCCTCCATAGGCGACCTGCATCGCGAGCAGGGAGCCGAGCCCTCGCCGAACACCGGCGCTGCGGAAGATCGCGAGGTCGATCAGCGGGTCGCCGCCCATCCGGGTTTGGCGGTACAGATGCGCGACGCTGCAGCCGACGGCAACGGCCCCCACCGCGAGGGTGATGAACGTCCACGCCGGCCACTGCTGCTGGGGTCCGAACACGAGTGGAACCATGATCAGCAGCACCGTCGTGGAGAGCACGATGACGCCAACCGGGTCGGGACGGCGAGGAGCGACACCTCTCGACGGTCGCAGCAGCCGTGGCGTCGCGATGAGGACCGCAATGCCGATCGGCACGTTGATGAGAAACACCGGCCGCCATGTCCAACTGAACAGGTCGGCGCTCACGAGCGCACCTCCCACGATCTGACCGACGACGGCGCCCACCGCGAGCACCGTCGCGTAGAGAGGAACGGCCCGGGCGCGGTCTGTCGCTGACAGCTGCGTTTGGATGATCGACAGTGCCTGCGGCGCCATCATCGCCCCAGAGGAGCCCTGCGCGACTCGAGCGACGACGAGCGTGAGCGCGTTCGGCGCGAGGCCGCACACGAGTGACGCGCTGGTGAAGCCTGTCAGGCCGATCATGAACAAGCGGCGGTGCCCGTGATCGTCGCCGAGCCGGGCTCCGGTGATCACCAGCATGGCGTAGGCCAGGGTGTAGCCGGACACGACGAAGACGAGCCCGCCGCCCGACACACCCAGCCCCCGCTCGATCTGGGGTGACGCGACGTTCACGATCGCGACGTCGACGGAGATCATGAACAGGCCGGTGAGCACCATCACCAGGCCGGCCCACGGCCCCTGCGCCACCGTCGAGCGCTGCTCTGGTCGGGCTTGGGCGTCCGTTCGGTCGGTCGCTTGCGCGTTCGGCAGGCTCCCCATCCCGCTCAACCCTGTCGTGCGAGGACCGCCTCGCGACCTCACCGCGCGAACTCCGGGGGCGTTCGGGTCGGCAACGGCACCCTGCTCGCCACGTCGCTCTGAGCGCGGCTCGCTCATGAGGGCGCTCAACAGCACGTCGGCAGCCGCGTGCGCGAGCCGCCAATAGCGCCTCAACCGGCGTTCGCCCCACCGATGCACGAACCGTGAACGCGGCACGACACGCAGCTCGCAGGCGTCGCTCGACCACGGTGTGATCACCACATCGATGCGGGAGAAGCGCACCAGTCGTGGTCCGCGACCGACCACGCGTCCGCACGCGCTCCACTGGTCGCGAGCACCGCCGGAGCTTGGGTCGATTCGGCCGTCGAGACGAAGCGCCCCGCACGCGCCGAGCGAGACCGAACACCCGGGGAGGAGTTCAGGGTCGGAGAGGAGTCGCTCGACCGTCAGCCAGGGCCGATTGACTCGTCTGGTGACGTCGCGTTCGGGCCAGACGTGGCGGAACTCTGCCGGCACGGTGTTCGGAAGTTGTGATCGCACAACTCCGACCGTGAGCCCTCCGGTTGTGGGAGAGTCAATCGGCGAGATGACCGAGGTTCTGCTCTGTCGCCCTTGACCCTCCCGTACGGGGAGGATGGAGACTGCCGTACATGGGCGCATTGCTCACGATCGGTGAGTTCTCTCGGGTCACTCACCTCAGCGTCAAAGCGCTACGT
>JBKOZX010000150.1:0-5715 GCA_046726115.1 Actinomycetota bacterium
CGAGGCAGATGGCGACCTCCCCGAGGGCCCCGACCCGCTGCCCGAAACCGAGTACGGCCATCCGTGGATCGAGTTCCGGGTCGGCAATGCCGTCCTCAACGTCTTCAAGCTCGAGGGGGAGCGCAGCGGCGACGTGCGCACGCACGTGCCGTGGGTCTATGTCGACGACCTCGAGGAGCACTTCGCGCAGGCCAAGGGCAACGGCGCGACCATCGTCGAAGAGATCCACCCCTACCCCGGCTCCACCGTCTACGTCGCCGACGACCTGGAAGGCAATCGCTGGACGTTCTCGCAGGCGCGTCCCACCATGCGCTGAACGCCATCACGCTCGCCGGTCAGAAGCTGCCGCCGTCGATGGTGAGCTTCTGGTCGGTGAGGTAGCCGGCGGCGTCGGACACGAGGAAGCGGACGACGTCGGCGACCTCCTCGGGGGTGCACACGTGGCCGAACGGCGAGCCGGCGTGCAGCGTCGTGATGTCCTCGACGCCCATGGCGCCTTTCACCAGCCGGCGGCCCATCTCCGTCTCCACCAGGCCGGGCGCGACCACGTTCACGTGGATGCCGTTGCGGCGCTCCTCCTTGGCCAGCGTGCGGGCCAGCGCCTCGAGCCCCGCCTTGGCGACGTTGTACGGCGACGAATAGCCCGCCAGGTGCACCGTGGCGACGCTCGACACCATGACGATGTCGCCGCGGGGGCGTACCCGCATCGAGGGCAGGACGAGCTTGCTCAGCGCGAACGAGCCGAACGTGTGCGTGCGCCAGACACGTTCGAACTCGGCCGGGTCGGTGTCGGCGACGGACTGGCCCCGGCTCGCGATGCCGGCGTTGTTGACGAGGATGTCGATGGCGCCGAAGTCGGAGAGGGCGGCGGCGACCATGGCGGCGTCCTCGTCCCACGAGTCGATCGACGCTCGGTACGCGTCGGCGCGGCGCCCGAGCTTCTCGATCTCGGCCACCGTGTCGACGGCGGCCTCCTCGTCGCGGCGGTAGTTGATCGCGACGTCGGCGCCGTCCTCCGCCAGCGCGAGCGAGACGGCACGGCCGATGCCGCGGCCGCCGCCGGTGACGAGCGCCACCCGACCTTCGAGTCCCATGGGTCCCCCAGTTCTCGTGCTCGCCTAGTGCTCAGTGAAGTGCGGCGGTCGCTTCTCGAGGAACGCGGCGAGCGCCTCGCGCATGTCGCCCGTGTAGCTCGAGAGCAGCTGCGTGCGGTTCTCGAGATCGATCGCCCCCTGGAGGCTGGCCGCCTCGAGGTTGCTCCACATCACTTCCTTCGTCATCCAGACGCCGAACGGGCTGTTGGATCGGATGAGCTCGGCGGTCTCCACGGCGGCGTCGACGACCTTGCCTTCGGGCACGAGCTTCGAGATCAGCCCGATGCGGTCGGCCTCGGGGGCGTCGACCATGCGGCCGGTGAGCATGAGCTCGAACGCGCGCGACGCGCCCACGAGGCGCGGCAGCAGGTAGCTGACGCCGATATCGCATCCCGACAAGCCCACGCGGATGAACGCGACGTTGAAGCGCGCGCTCTCCGCCGCGACCCGCACGTCGCACGCGAGCGCCAGCGCCAGGCCGCCGCCGGTCGCGGGGCCGTTCACCGCCGCGATGACCGGCTTCGTGAGACCGCGCAGCTGCGTGACGAGCGTGGCGATGTGCTGCTGACCGCGCATCGCGGCAGGCGGCCCGCCCCCGACCTCGGCGGCCAGGTCGCCCGTCTCCTTGAGGTCCAGGCCCGAGCAGAAGCCGCGCCCGGCCCCGGTGAGGATCACGACCCGGCACTCGCGGTCGTCGGCGACGGCGGCGAGCGCGTCGTGCAGATCGGTGACGAGCTCGCGGCTCATCGCGTTCAGGCGGTCGGGCCGGTCGAGCGTCAGCAGCGCGATGCCCTCGCTGATCGTCTCGCGGCGGACCGTGCTCATGGCTCCCTCTTCTCGGCGGCCTTCCGGGCCCGGGTCAGCAGCTCCGGCGCGCCGAGGCGATCCGACAATGACTCGAGCGCGGTCGTGGGCCCCCGCCAGCGCCACTCGTCGACGGTCCCGACCGGGGCGTCGGCGCGCAGCGTGGCCAGGTCGCGGAACAGCATGACCTCGCGCTGCCCGTCGGCGAGCGTGGCCGCGAGCTTCGGCGCCCCGCGCACGGTGACGTCCCACGCGCCCGGGTCGTCGGGAATCGCATCGAGGTGCTGGTACCGGGCCAGCACCGTCGCCGCTGACTTCGCGCCCCATCCCGGGAGCCCCGGGAACCCGTCGGCGTTGTCGCCGACAAGCGCGAGCCAGTCGGGGATCGACGCCGGCGACACCCCGAACTTCTCCCGGACGGCGGCCTCGTCGAACAGCCGCCGTTGCCTGCGGTCGAGCTGCGCGACGCGCGGGTCGGCGACGCACTGGGCGAGGTCCTTGTCAGGTGTGCAGATCAGGACCCGCTCGACGCGAGGGTCGTCGGCCGCGACCCGCGCCGCGGCCGCGAGCGCGTCGTCGGCCTCCTCGTCGACCATCGCCCACACCGTGACGCCGAGCGCGCGCAGCGCGTCTTCGAGCAGGGGAAACTGCGCGAGCAGCTCGGGGTCGATACCGGCGCTGGTCTTGTATCCCGGCCACATGTCGTTGCGGAACGACTCGATCACGTGGTCCGTCGCCACGCCTATATGCGTCGCGCTCTCTTCGAGGAGCCCGAGGACCGAGCCGAGAACTCCGCGCACGGCGTCGACCTCCATGCCGGCGTCGTCGAGGTGCCCGGGCAGCGCGAAGTAGTAACGGAACAGCTCGTAGGTGCCGTCGACGAGGTGCACTTGCACAAAAGCGCTCCTTTGTCGCCGTCGCAAGCTCCGGCTCTGCGGCGACGGTCGGCGAAGCCGCCGTCACCGCGGGACGCTAGTGCGTTGCTAGGGTCATCCGAATGGGCAGTCAAGGTGAGAAGCGCACCCGGAAGGGCAAGGCTCGGACGCATCTCCCGAAGGTCGGGGCGCGCGATGAGGCCCGCGCCGAGCAGCACCGGGAGCGCGAGGCGATCGCCGACACGATCGGCTTCGGGAATACTCCCGCCTGGGTGCGGTGGGCGGCGCTCTGCGTCGGTGCGGTGATCCTGATCGGCGGCGTGGCGACGCTGATCACGCTCTTCTGACTGAGCTCTACTCGGCGTACGTCCAGTCGGGACGCTTGCGCGCCTGACGCTCGTCGTAGGTCGCGACGCCGTCGCGGATGTCGACCAGCTTCGCCACCGGGATCTCCGGAGCGGGCGCGGCGCCTTCGAGGTGACCGGCGAACTCCTCAGGGAACTCCCGCAGCAGGCTGCCGATCAGCGCCTGCTCCTGGGCACCGAGGAAGCAGCGGTTGGCGTCGGTGACGGTGTCGAGGCGGGCGCCGATGACTTCGATGTCGTGATCGACGCCCTCCCCCTTGGCGATGCGGTCCAGGTACGCGGTCACCTCGCCGGTCCCGAACTTGCACGCCGGGCATTGTCCGCACGACTCGACGTACAGGAACCGCGACACGGCCCGCGCGACGCTCACCATGTCGGCCGTGTCGTCGTACACGATGAAGCCCAGCGACCCGAGCCCGCTGTCGATCTTCGCGAGGTCCTCGTAGGTCAACGGCACGTCGAGGTTGCGGGCGGTGATCACGCCGCTCGCCACGCCCGACAGCACGGCCTTGATCGTGCGACCGGGTCGAGGCCCGCCACCGATGCGGTCGATGACATCCTGCAACGGCGTGCCGAGCTCGATCTCGGCGACGCCGGCGTGCTGCACGTCCCCGACCACGGTGGCGATCGCGACGCCGGGCGACTCCTGGGTGCCGAACCCGCGATACCAGTCGCCGCCGTGCCCGAGGATCGGCACGACGTTGGCGAGCGTCTCGACATTGTTCACGAGCGTCGGGTTCGAGCTCGGCACCGCGAGACCGTCGGAGGAAAGGTCGATCCCCGCCGACCAGCCCATCTGCGGCATGGCGGTGAACAACCCGTAGATGTACGGCGGGAAGAGGCGCGGCAGGGGATCCTCGCCCTCGATGACCTCGAGCAGCGCTTTCTCCTCCCCGAACAGGTACTCCTCGGGGCCGGTGACGAGCGTGATCGGCACGTCGCCGATGAGGCCCGCGTCGCTCATCTCGCGCACCGCGCGGGTCAGCGCCTCGATCTCGACCTCGAATGACGACTTGACCGCGAGGTACGCGCCGACCGCGTCGACCGTCGCCGCCGAGATCGCGAGGCCCTCCACCACCTGGTACGGGTTGCGCCGCATCAGCATGCGGTCCTTGAACGTGCCGGGCTCCCCCTCGGCGCCGTTCGCGACCGCGTAGCGGTCCCCCACCTCGGGCCCGCCCGTACGGATCGACGCCCACTTGCGTCCCGTCGGGAAGCCGGCGCCGCCCCGCCCTCGCAGGCCCGACCGGTCGATCGTCTCTGCGACACCGTCGGGGCCGAGCTCCCGGGCCCGCACCAGCCCCTGCCCGCCCTCGAAGCCGTCGATGTACTCGTCGAGCGAGGTGAGCGGCTGATCCGGCAACAGGACGGGCACGGCGGCTCCCCTGGTTACGGTGGGCGATGCGTGCGCTGAGCGCGACTATTGCGCACCACGCACGCATCATTGTCGACGGTGGACGCCGCTGATCTCCGCATCGGGATCCGGGCGGGCGCGATCGCCGGCGTGCTCGGCGGAGCGCCGTCGACCGTCGATCTCGGCGTGCTGGGCCGGCGGTGGCCACGGATCCGCGCCCTCCCGGTGCTCCCCCAGGTCGCCGACCACGTCGCGTACGGCGCGCTGGTCGGCGCTGTGCTCAGCCACTCGGCTCGGAGGTGGTGAGCGCGACCCGCTCGAACTCCCGCACGCCGACCTCGACGATGCGGTCGTGCGCCCATGCCATCACCGGCCGTGCCACCGGAAGCAGCCGACGCAGCAACGAGTCGCGCAGCTCGAGCGACCAGACGAGACGCGCCGTGCACCCCGACGGGTGGGGCGCGATCTCCAGCCGCGCCGATCCCTCGAGGTCACCGGTCACGCGGCCCTCGATGCGCTCGGGTGGCACGGCCCGGTCGACGTGCACGGTCACGCGCAGTGAGTACGGCAGCGGTGCCCGGATCACACAGTCGGTGCGCGACCCGTCGTGGAGCCCGTCGCTCTCGAACTCGTGCAACCAGCTCCACCACTCGGGATAGCGGTCCGTGCGCGACACGGTCGCCCAGAACGCCTCGGGCGTCAGGGTGAACTCCCACTCGCGGTCGAAATGGAAGGGCTCGGCCACGAGCGCGTTCAGCCCCGCTTCAGTCGTCCGCGCAATGCCGTAAACGCCAGCGTCATGCTGATCGTCCCCACGATCCCGATGGCGAGGAACCCCACGCCGATGTCGTACAGGTCCCACCCTCCGTACAGCAACGACCGCATGCCGGCGAGCAGGTAGGTGACCGGGTTCCACGCCGCGATCGCCTGCAGCCACCCGCTGAGCGAATCGAGCGGCAGGAACGACGTCGTGAGGAACGCGAACGGGAAGAACAGGATGAAGCTCGTGTTCACGGCGGCCGGGTTCCCCGTCTTCAGCGCGATCGCGTACGGGAAGCCGGTGAACGCCAGCCCCCACAGTCCCGCCATCAGGATGAAGACGAGGATCCCCGGGACGCCGGTCTCGAAGCGCACGCCGACGATGAACCCCATCGCGATCACGGGGATCGACAGCGTCGTGATGAGCACGAAGTCCGCCATCATCAGGCCGAGGAGGAGCGACA
>JBKOZX010000151.1:0-5268 GCA_046726115.1 Actinomycetota bacterium
CCTGGGAACCGCGGACGACATCGCGAGCGCGATCGTGGCATTGGTCGAGCTCGATTGGGTGACCGGTCACGTGCTGGTCGCCGACGGCGGCATCACGCTCCGGAGCCCGCTCGATCCCACCGACATGCTCGAGGGTGCCTGAGGTGACGCTCGTGCACCACAGCGCCGTCTACGCGCGCGACGCCGAGGCGAGCCTGCGCTTCTACCGCGACGGGCTGGGCCTCCAGGTGCTGATGGACCACGAGTTCGACGGCGACTGGCGCACGCTGTTCGACGCGCCCGGCGACCGGCTGCGGTCCGTCTTCCTCGGCGATCCCGACTCGCCCGACGCAGGGATCGTCGAGCTGGTCACGTTCGCCGACGCGCGCGACGACGGCGACGCGCCGCTGCAGGCCCCACCCCGGCCGGGCTTCTTCCTGTTGTCGTTCTTCGTCGACGTCGACGACACGCTGGAGCGGCTCGCCACGCTCGGGTTCGACGCGCCGCCGCGGCGGATCCGTGTACCCGGTCCCGCGGCCGGCGTGGAGATGGCCACGGTGCGCGATCCCGACGGCCTGCTCGTCGAGCTCGTCGGGATGGAGGGGTCGGCCTGATCAGGCGATCGTCGTGCCGCCATCGACGGCGATCGTCTGCCCGGTGAGATGAGCGGCGCCGTCCGAGAGCAAGAACGCGGCGACCGATGCGATCTCCTCCGGCTGTGCGACCCGCTGCAAGGGCACGATGCGGCGCATGCGCTCCTGTGCCTCGGGTGTCCTCCATGTGCCGGCGGTCATCGGCGTGTCGACACTGCCCGGGCAGATGCAGTTGACGCGTACACCCTGCGGCCCGTACTGGACGGCCGCGAGCCGGGTCAGCGCGGCGACGCCCCCCTTGCTGGCGGTGTAGCCCGAGCCGTAGCCGTGGCCCTTGAGCGCGGCGGTCGACGCGATCGTGACGACCGCACCCCGTCGGTCCACGAGGTGGGGCACGGCGTGCTTGATCGCGAGGAACGTTCCGGCCAGGTTCACCTGCAACACGAAGAGGAAGTCGTCGAGCTCGACCTCGCCCAGGGGCTTGAGATCTCCACCGTGGAAGACGCCGGCGCTGGTCACGATGCCGTTGAGCCCGCCGAAGGCGTCGACAGCGCTCTTGACTGCGGCTGCGATCTCGTCTTCGTTCCCGACGTCCGCGGGCGCCGCCATGGCGCTACCGCCGCTGGACGTGATCTCGCGCGCGGTGTCCTCGGCTGCGTCGGCGGCGCGGTCGACCACGGTCACGGAGACTCCGTCTCGAGCAAGGCGGAGCGCGGTGGCGCGCCCCATGCCGCTGGCGCCGCCCGTGACGAGCACACTTCGCGTCATGAATCGCGGACGCTACCCGGTACGGTGCGAACGTGAGTGACCCGCCGCTCGTGGGCGTCATCCGCATCTATCAGCTGGCGTGCAACGGCATGGGCTCGCCGTTCTACGGAGACACGCTCGAGCGCATGGCCGGAGACGTCACCGACGGCGGTCCCGTCGGCCGGTTCCTGGACGGACACCTCGAGTCCACCTATGAGGACGCGGTGCCGCTGCGATTCCTGGGCGGCATCCACCGGCTCGTGCTGGCGGGCCAGGCGCCCGAGCTCGCGTCGCATTTCCCGTCCGTCGGCGGCGACGGTGACGCTGCCGGGGCGTGGCCCGACATGCTCGCGGCGCTGGACGAGCACGGCGATGCCATCCGGGACGCGCTCACGCGTCCGCCGCAGACCAACGAGGTAGGCCGGTCTGCCGCGCTCGTGGGCGGCTTCCTCGTCGTGGCGCGCGACACCCGACTCCCACTGCGCGTGCTGGAAGTCGGCGCCAGCGCCGGGCTCAACCTCCGATTCGACCGGTACTGGTACGAGTCAGGCGGTGCGGGCTTCGGCGAGTCGGCCTCACCCGTTCGGTTCGCCGGCCTGTGGGAGGAAGGCTGCCCGCCCTTCGACGCTCCGATCACGATCGCCGAGCGGCGCGGCTGCGACCGCGACCCGATCGACGCCGGCAATGAGGACGGTCGTCTCACGCTGCTCTCGTACGTGTGGCCGGGTCAGACCGAGCGCTTCACGATGCTGCGCGCCGCGCTCGACGTCGCCCGCGACGTACCCGTCACGATCGATCGCGCCGACATCCCGGCGTGGCTCGGACGCCAGCTCGATGCGCCCGCGCCCGATCGGGCCACCGTGGTCTTCCACTCGATCGTGTGGCAGTACCTGACTGACGACGAACGCGGCACAGCTGAGGCGGCGCTCGCCGCCGCTGGCCGCCGGGCGACGAGCGACGCGCCGCTGGCGTGGCTGCGGCTGGAGCCCTCAGCCGACCTCACGCACACCGAGCTGCTCGTCACGGCGTGGCCGGGCGGCGACGAGCGTCTGCTCGCGCGGTGCCATTACCACCTCGGGCCTGTGCGGTGGGTCGCGTGATCACGCGCCGAGCGCGTCGAGCAAGGTGCTGAGCCGGTCGATGCTGCGCAGCGACGCGGCGCGGTAGCCCTCCTCATCGATGTGCGGACCGATGAGCTCGAGGTCGAAGCACCCCGCGTAGCCGGCTCGGAGCACGTCACCGAGGATCCGTTCGAGCGGGATATCGCCGTCCCCGGGGACGAGGCGGTTCGGCGTCGACAGGGTTCCCACCGCGAAGTCGCTCACCTGGACGAGTCGCAGGCGCTCGACACCGGCGGCGACCGTGGCGGTGACGCCGCGCTCGGCCCAGCACGCGTTGATCTCCATGCACACGCCGACGTCGAGCCGCCGGGCGAGGTAGATCGCGTCGGCCAGCGTGTGAACGAAGCCGATGTCGACGCGCAACGGGTTGGTGTGCTCGATGGCGAAGGGCACCCCTCGTGCCGCCGCCTCTGCGAGCACGGGTGCCAGCGCGCCTTCGAGCGCGTCCGCCGCCGCCTCCCACGTGAGCGGACCGGAGGGCCCGGTGGTGAAGACGAGGCACTCGGCGCCCACGGCTGACGCGGTGTCGAGGGCGCGCACGAGCCGCTCCCGTTGCGCCTCCCAACCCGCCGGCTCGGCGAGGCGGAACGGGCCGAGGCCGATGAGGTTCGTGACCCGCAGCCCGGCGTCGACAACGCGTTGCGTCCCTTCGTCCCAGCCGAAGCGCTCGAGCTTCGCCACCGAGATCCCGACGTTGTCGACGCCGGCGTCGGCGTAGAACGCGAGGTCCTCGTCGAGCTCCCAGGAGAACGTCGAGATGGCACTCAGCGAGATCCGCGGGTGCATGGAGATCGTCAGCCGAGGGTCAGCCCGCGTGACGCGCTGCCGCCGCCGTCGAGCGCGAGGTTCACGCCGGTCAGGAACTCGGCCTCCTGGCTCGCGAGGTACACCGCCGCGTGCGCGACGTCGCTCGCCTCGCCCAGGCGCGTCAGGTGCATTCCTTCGAGGCGGGTGCGGCGCGCATCGGAGAGGTCGGCGTCGCGTCGGTCGTTGAGCACGTAACCGGGGCTGATCGTGTTGCACCGGATGTTCGACGAGGCATAGTCGACCGCGATCGAGCGGGTCAGCGCGTTGAGGCCACCCTTGCTGGCGATGTACGCGGCGAGGCCGGGGCTGGCCCGCTCGGCGGCGCGTGACGAGATGTTGACGATCGACCCGTGCCCGGCCGCGATCATGTGCGGGATCGCGGCGCGCGCTAGCCACATCGGCGCGGTGAGGTTGACCCGCAGGCTGGCTTCCCAGCTGGACGTGGTCATCTGGGCGACCGGGCCGTCCGTCTCGTCGACCGTCGACCCGACCGCGTTGTTGACGAGCACGGTGACCCCGCCGAACCGCTCGACGACCGCAGAGACCAGCTGGGCGGACGCCGCTTCGTCGGACAGGTCCGTCGCGTGGAACGCAGCGTCGCCTCCGTTGCCGGTGATCGCGTCGACGGCGGCTGCGCCGCGCTCAACGTCGCGGCCGGTCACCATCACGCGCGCCCCTTCGGCAGCGAACGCAATGGCGATGGCCTTCCCGATCCCGGAGGTGGAGCCGGTCACGAGCGCGATCTCCTCCTCGAGACGCACGGCCGGGACGGTACACCTCGGCCCTGTCGCGCCTATTCCGGACCGGCGAGCAGCGTCCCGGCGTCGGCGGCGGGTCGGCCGCGGCGCAGCGGCGCCGCGATCGAAGCCAGCGCGAACAGGGCCACGGTCACCAGCACGATCGCGCCGCCGGCTGCCAGCGCCCACTGCCGCGCCACGGCGAGGCCGAGCACGACGGCGATCACGCCGACGGCGGCCGCGCCGAGCGTCGTGGTCCGGAACGACCTGGCCACGACCCGGCTCGTGGCGACGGGCAGCACCATGAGCGCGGCAACGAGGAGCACACCAGTGACGCGCATGGCGGCGGCAACCGTGACCGCGGTCAGCCCGGCGAGCAGCGCGTTCAACGCGGCGACCGGGATACCGGCGACTCGCGCCGCCTCCTCGTCGAGCGCGACCGCCACCAGCGCGCGACGCGTGACGGTGATCGCGGCGATGATGAGCGCTCCCAACGCGACCACCGTGTACACGTCGTTCTCGGTGACCGTGAGGATCGAACCGAAGAGGTACGGCTGCAAGTTCGTGTTCGTCGCCGAGCGTCCCGCGAGCACGACACCGGCCGCGATCCCGCCGTAGAAGAAGAGCGCCAGCGCCAGATCGCCCGACGTGCGTCCCCGTGACCGCAGCCACTCGAGCGCGAGGGCGGCGACGACCGCGACGACCAGCGCGGTCCAGACGGGCGACGTTCCGAACAGCAGGCCGGCGCCGATGCCGGCCACGGCGATGTGGCCGATCCCGTCGCCGAGGAGCGAGAGCCGCTTCTGCACGAGGAACGTCCCGATCAGGGGCGCGGACGCGCCGACGGCGACGCCCGCGATCAGCGCCAGCTGCATGTACGTCGTGTCGAAGGGCCAGGGCAGCGGCCACGGCATGCCGGGCATCACTCGCCGCCGTTCGCGGACAGCTCCTCGAGCCACCGGGGGAGGTCGTCGTGGTGCACGCCGAGGCTCACGCCCGTGGCGGCGAGATCGCCCGGCTTCCCGTCGAACAGCACGTGGCGCCGCAGCACGACGACGCGATCGAGGTCATCGGCGACCGCGCCGAGCTCGTGCGAGACGAGCAGCACGGCCGCGCCGTGATCGTGCAGGAGGTGCACGAGCGAGTCGCGGAACAAGCGCTGTGCCTGCGCGTCGACGCCGGCGATCGGCTCGTCGAGGATGAGGAGCTCGGGCTCGCTCGCCAGTGCCTTGGCGATCAGGACGCGCTGCTGTTGTCCACCGGACAGCTCGACCACCCGATGGT
>JBKOZX010000152.1:0-1422 GCA_046726115.1 Actinomycetota bacterium
GAGCTCGATGATCTCTCGCAAGAGTGGCGGACGCGCGTCGACGAGGTCGTTTCACAGGACGACGACGTTCGCTCCTACGTGGGGCAGCTCGAGGAGCGGTACGACACCGAGGCCGAGACCGACATCCCCTCGGGCGAGGGCCTCGCCGACGAGGTCGAGCAGTTCCTCCGCGACCGGGGCAACGACTAGCCGAGCAGGTCCTTGGCGACCTCTTCCCACAGCGCGGTGCACAGACCGAGCGATTCCTGGTCGATGCGTTCGTCGTTGCCGTGGAACATCGTGGCGTAGTCCTCGAACGTGAGACGCTGACTGAACAGGCCGAACCCGTAGCCGACCGACCCCGCGCGGCGGAAGAACCGGTTGTCGGTGCCGCCGACCATCACGAACGGAACCAGCGCCGACCCCTCCACGAGCCGGCCGCTCACGTGCGACAGCGTGTCCCACAACGGGGTGTCGATCGGCGACGCCGTGGACGGGTCGTCGTTGCCTTCGATCTCGACGGCGACGTAGAGGTCGCCGAGCGCCTCGCGCAGATGGTGGTGGACGTCCTCCTCGGTCTCGCCCGGCAGTGTGCGGATATCGACCTGGATGTCAACCTGGTCGGGGATCACGTTGGTCTTGGTGCCACCGTGGATCACGGTCGGCGCGAACGTCGTGTGCGTGGACGAGTAGACGACCCGCGAGAGGCCGAGCGGCAGCGTGCCGGCGAAGTCGCGCAGCTCGTCGTCCTTGAGGAGGGCGTCGCGGAACTCGGGTGGGTACTCCATGCCCTCGACGAACCCGCGCCACGTGTCGTGAATTCGAGTCGGGGGCCGGTACTCGTGCAGCCGCCGGACGACCTCGGCCGCGGTGACCACGGCGTTGTCGGTGCGGAACGGCTGTGACGCGTGCCCGGGCGTTCCTTTGACGGTGAGCTTCGACCAGTACGTGCCCTTCTCGTCGACCATCACGGGCAGGCGGGCGCCGGCCGACGTCGGGATTTGGAACCCTCCGGACTCGGTCAGCACGTAGTCGGCGTACACGGCGTCGCGTTCGTGCTCGACCAGCCACTTCGCGCCCCACGTCCCCAGCGCTTCCTCGTCGGCGACGGCGAGGTACGTGAGCGTGCCGCGCGGCTTGAAGCCCGAGTCGGCGAGACGCCGGAACGCGAGTGCCATGGTCGCGGTCTCGTTGAGCATGTCGACGGCGCCGCGCCCCCAGATGAACCCGTCGACGATCTCGGCGCCGAAAGGATCCCGGCTCCACCCGTCCGGGTTCACCGGCACGACGTCGGTGTGCCCCATCAGGAGCAGCGACGGCGCCTGC
Organism: Actinomycetota bacterium; assembly: GCA_046726115.1. Taxonomy (GTDB): domain Bacteria; phylum Actinomycetota; class Acidimicrobiia; order IMCC26256; family JACDBD01; genus JALZAA01. The sequence continues at coordinate 1,306 of JBKOZX010000152.1, forward strand.
GGATCGCTGCCTTCGATCCGGGCGACGAGGCTGCTGCGGCCGGGTTGGGGCTCGTAGCGCTCGAGGTCGAGCCCGGCGCCCTCGAGGTAGTTGCCGAGCAGGTCGACGCTCTTGATC
>JBKOZX010000153.1:0-5605 GCA_046726115.1 Actinomycetota bacterium
ACCGAGCCCGTACCCGGGATGGGCAGCATCGCGGGAGAACGGGCGAGCAACCACGCCAGCACCACTTGGTGCGGGGTGGCGCCATGGCGGTCGGCAACGTCTCGGAGAACGCGAGCGTCCGTGTCCTGGATCGGAGCCCAAGGGAGGAAGGAGAGCCCTTCTTGCTCGCACACCTCGAGGACCGGATCCGATCCCCGGTCGCCGAGGTTGTACCGGTTCTGCACCGACACGATCGGGTTCAGGCGCTGAGCCTGCCGAAGCTGATCGACCGTCACGTTGCTCAGCCCGACGTGGCGGACCTTCCCCGAGCGCTGCAGCTCGAGCAGTGCGCCGATCGACTCGCCGAACGGCACCGAAGGGTCCGGGCGGTGGAGCTGATACACGGGGATCTGGTCGATGCGCAGGCGCCGGAGGCTGTCCTCACACGCTTCCTTCAGATGATCGGGGTGCCCGTTCGCCGACCACCGGCCCGGGCCGGACCGCTCGAGCCCGCCCTTGGTGGCGATGACGAGGTCGTCCGGGTACGGGTACAACGCCTCGGCGATGAGGTTCTCGCTCACTTCGGGCCCGTACGCATCGGCGGTGTCGATGAAGTTGACGCGGAGCTCGACGGCTCGGCGGAGGACGGCCTTCGCCTCCTCGGGATCGGCCGGCTCACCCCAGATGCCACGGCCCGTGATGCGCATGGCGCCGAATCCGAGGCGGTTGACGGTGAGGTCGCCGCCGATAGTGATGGTGCCGGCAGCGTCTGCGGTGGTGACGTTCGCTGTGGTCATGGCGTCTCCGTGAGGTCCGTGGTCCAAACGGCTGTCTACCCGCATTCGTCGGGGGCGTGCGCTCAAGGGCAACAGCGCAGGTGCCGATATGAATCCCAGGGGGGTCCCTGTAGCGCGAGATGACAGAACAACCAGCAGTTGCGGTCGAGGGTCTCCGGAAGAGCTACGGATCGGTTGTCGTCCTCGACGGGATCGACCTCGAGGTGCCCCAGGGCATGGTGTTCGGCCTCCTCGGGCCCAACGGCGCGGGCAAGAGCACGATCGTCCGTGTCCTCACAACCCTGACCGTCCCGGACGGCGGCCAGGCGAAGGTCGGGGGCTTCGACGTGGTCCGCCAGCGCGCGCTCGTCCGATCCGTCATCGGCATGGCCGGCCAGTACGCCGCGCTCGACGAGCACCTGACCGGCCGCGAGAACCTCGAGCTGATCAATCGCCTCCGCCACTCGGGTGCCGCCCGATCGCGAGCGCGAGCCGGGGATCTCCTCGAACGCTTCGGTCTCGTCGCCGCGGGCGATCGCCGCGTGCACACGTACTCGGGCGGCATGCGCCGGCGCCTCGATCTCGCGGCCAGCATGACGCTGCGACCGACGGTGTTGTTCCTCGACGAACCGACCACCGGGCTGGATCCCCGGACCCGCAATGAGCTCTGGGGCGAGATCACCAAGCTGGTCGACCACGGTGCGACCGTGGTGCTGACCACCCAGTACCTCGAGGAGGCGGATCGCCTGGCGAATCGGATCGCGCTGATCGGTGACGGCCGCATCATCAGCGAGGGCACCGCTGGTGAGCTCAAGGCGAGCATCGGCTCCGACGTCGTCGAGCTCACCGTGTGCGATGCCAAGCACACGTCCGCCGCCGCCAACGCGCTGACGAGTTCAGGCGATGGTCCCTGCGGTCCGGTGCGTACCGACGAGACCGCACGGCAGGTCAGCGTCTCTGTGCACCACGGCGAGGAAACAGTCGCCGCCGTCCTCCGCCGATTCGAAGCGCTCGACATCCCGATCGACACGATCGAGCTGCGCCACCCGACCCTCGACGAGGCCTACCTCGCGGCGACGAGCCCGCGCGCCGCTCCGGCAGTCGAGCACAACGGTTCCCATGCACCCGTACTCGCGCACACGCACCCGCGGACCGCCGGCGAAGGGATCTCGCTCCGATCCGCCCTCGCCGACACGCTTGCGATCGCGCGCCGCGATCTCCGGAACTACGCGAGGAACCCCACGATCATGGTCGGCACCATCCTCCGGCCGCTGCTGATCTTGCTGATCTTCAGGTTCGTACTCCAAGGCTCGGTCGAGGACGAGCTTCCGCGTGGTGTCAGCTACATCGACTTCCTCCTCCCCGGCATCTTCATCCTTGCCGTCGTGGTCGCGGCGAACGAGACCGGCATCGGAGTGGCGAATGAGATGTCTGCCCGCGTGGTCGACCGCTTTCGCGCATTGCCGATGGCACGTTGCGCCGTGCTCGGTGGGCGTGCCATCTCCGACGCGGCGCGCAATCTCGTCGTGATCGCGGTGCTGACGGTTGCCGGCTTCTTCTTCGGCTTTCGCGTCCACACCGGTATCCCGCAGCTCGCGCTCGCGCTCCTGCTCGTGCTCTCGGTCGGATTCGCCTTCTCGTGGATCACGATCGCGATCGCGATGAAGGTCAGGGAACCAGAGGCGATCAGCACCCTGGCGTTCCTCTGGAGCTAGCCACTGACGTTCTTGAGCTCGATCTACGTCCCGGTCAACACGATGCCCGCCGGGATCGAAACGCTCGCCCGCGCGAACCCCGTCACACATTTCACCGACGCCGTGCGGGCGCTGACCATCGGCACGCCGGCAGGTCAGTCGATCGTGCTGTCGGTGATCTGGATCGTCGCGATCCTGGCCGTGTGCGTGCCGTACACGATCCGGCGCTACCGCCTCGCCGACTGAGCGCGGCCGCTCACGCCCCTTCGGCTTGCCAGTCGTACGGTGGCTGACCGCCGCCGTTCATCCCCTCGTGCGCGAGGGTGGCGCTCGACGCGCGCGCAGCTTCGATGAACTTCCGGAGCTTGCGCGGGTCCTTGCGGCCGCTGCCGGGCGCGGTCTCGACGCCGGTCGAGACGTCGACGCCCCACGGGTGCACGCGCCAGATCGCGTCAGACACGTTGTCGGGTGTGAGACCGCCCGCGAGCACGATCCGCACTCCTTCCAACGCGCCGTCGATCTGGACCCAGTCGAAGACCCGACCCGAGCCGGGCTCGGGGGCGTCCACGAGGACGAGATCGGCGGGACCGTCGGCCGCCATCGCGAGCGCTGGATCGCCGGCGGCGAAGCCCTGGATCACGAGCGGGACGCGCTTGCGGACGTACTCGACCTCCGACGGCGGCTCGCGTCCGTGCAGCTGGGCACCCTTGAGCCCCACCGTGTGCACGATGTCCGTGACCCGCTCGGGTCGCTCGTCGCGGAACACGCCGATGGTCACGACCTCGTCGTAGGGCACGTGCTTCACGATGTCCGACGCCTCTTCGACGGTGACCATGCGGGGGCTGCCCGACGCGAACACGAAGCCGAGCGCGTCGGCGCCGAGGGCGATCGCCAGCAGCGCGTCCTCCTCGGTCGTGATCCCGCAGATCTTGACGAACACTGCCTGCACCGCTCCGTTGGGTCGTTTGGCTCCCTCTATAGGTACCGCAACTGACCCAACGGATGGTGGACGGTAAGGCCGGAGCGTGGCAGCTATGCGTCGATCAGACGGTCGTGGAGGTAGTCGTCGTAGGCCGATAGGTCGAGCAGTCCGTGGCCGCTGAAGTTGAACAGGATCACCCGCTCCTCCCCCGTCTCCTTGGCCGCAAGCGCCTCGTCGATCACGGCCCGGACCGCGTGGCCCGTCTCGGGAGCCGGCAGCTTGCCCTCCGCGTGGACGAACTGCATCGCGGCCTCGAACGTCTTGCTCTGCGGGTACGCAACCGCCTCCATGCGCCCGCTGTGCACCAGGCTCGAGACGATCGGCGCGTCGCCGTGGTAGCGCAGCCCGCCGGCGTGGATCGGCGGCGGCACGAACTCGTGCCCGAGCGTGTACATCGCCAGCAGCGGCGTCATCCCGGCGGTGTCACCGAAGTCGTAGTCGAACGCCCCTTCCGTGAGCGTCGGGCACGACGACGGCTCGGCCGCGACGAGCCGCACGCCGTCGTCGGGTACGAACGGCAGCGCGATGCCGCTGAGGTTCGAGCCGCCGCCGCAACAGCCGATCACCACGTCCGGCCGCGGGTCGCCCGCGAGTTCGAGCTGCTCCTTGGCCTCGAGCCCGATGATCGTCTGATGCAGCAGCACGTGGTTGAGCACCGAACCGAGCGAATAGTGCGTGTCCTCCCGGCCGACGGCGTCCCGCACGGCGTCGCTGATCGCCATGCCGAGCGAGCCGGGATGGTCGGGCTGGTCCACCGGTGACGGAACGACCTCGCTCCCCCACGTCTCCATCAGGATCTTGCGGTACGGCTTCTGCTCGTACGAGGCGCGCACCATGTACACCTTGCACTCGAGGCCGAGCTGGTCGCACGCGAACGCCAGCGCGGTGCCCCATTGTCCGGCCCCGGTCTCGGTGGTGAGGCGCTTCACACCCTCGGCCTGGTTGTAGAACGCCTGCGCGACGGCAGTGTTCGGCTTGTGTGAGCCGGCGGGCGAGACGGACTCGTCCTTGTAGTAGATCCGCGCCGGCGTGCCGAGCGCGGCTTCGAGACCTTCGGCGCGCACCAGCGGCGTCGGGCGCCACATCCGCAGGATGTCGAGCACGGGACCGGGGATGTCGACCCACTGATCGGTCGACACTTCCTGCGCGATCAGGCCCATGGGAAACAGCGGCGCGAGGTCGTCGGGCCCGACCGGTTCGCGCGTCGCCGGATGGAGCGGCGGCTGCAGTGGCTCGGGCATCACGGGCAGCACGTTGAACCACGCGCTCGGGATCTGCTGCTCGCTCAGGACGAATCGAGTCACCGGTTACCCCCTCGCTCGTACGGCGTGCCGGCTCATCGTGCTGACGAGCGCGGCCGGGTCCTCGCTGCGGACGAGCGCCTCGCCCACGAGGACGGCGTCGAACCCGGCGTCGGCCATGCGGCGGGCGTCGTCGGGCGTTCGGATCGCGCTCTCGGCGACGGCGGTCACGCCGGCAGGGATGCGGCGCGCCAGGTGCTCGCTCACACCGAGATCCTCGCCGAACGTCCCAAGATCGCGTGCGTTCACCCCGATCACCGCCGCGCTCGCTTCGAGCGCCCGATCGAGCTCGCCGTCGTCGTGCGCCTCCACGAGTGCGGCGAGACCGATGTCTTCTGCCAGCGCACGCATGCCGGCGAGCTCGGCGTCGTCGGGGACGGCCGCCACGATGAGGAGCACGGCGTCGGCGCCGATCGCCCGCGCCTCGTACACCTGCGTCTCGTCGATGATGAAATCCTTCCGCAGCACCGGGAGCTCGACGCTGGCGCGCGCGGTCTGGAGGTCGTCGACCGAGCCGCCGAAGAACGTCCGGTCAGTCAGCACCGACAACGCGGTGGCGCCGCCCGCCTCGTACGCCTTCGCGACCATCGCCGGGTCGAGATCGGGCGCCAACTCGCCCTTCGACGGCGACCGCCGCTTGAGCTCGGCGACCACGGCGAGCCGGCCGTCGGCGCGGCGGAGTGCACCGGCGAAGTCGCGCGTCGGCGCGGCGTCGAGCGCGGCGCGCCGCAGCGTGTTGCGCGCTTCCGACTCCTGCAGCAGCGCGATCTCGGCTCGTTTCGCGGCGAGGATGTCGTCGAGCACGCTCACGTCACTCCTTGGTCGCCGTCTTTGGCGCCGTCGAAAGCTCCGGCTCCTGCCATGGCGGTCGGC
>JBKOZX010000154.1:0-2108 GCA_046726115.1 Actinomycetota bacterium
GGATGATGATCGACGCGAAGCAGATGACGGCGATGCCGACCGCCAGCAGCAGGCCGAAGGCTCGGAGCATCGGCACCTTGGCGAACCGCAGTGCGGCGAAGGCGAAGATGGCGTCGAAGGTGACCACGAGCAGCGCCGGGCACAGGTTGCGGGCGGTCTCCTGGATCGGGTGCGCTTCGCGATCGATCACAACCTCTTCCTCGACGCGCGCGTGCATCTGGATCGCGTAGTCGATGCCTATGCCGAGCATCACGGGCAGGCCGGCGATGGTGACGATCGTCAGGGGTATGCCGAGGTAGCCGGCGAGCCCGAAGGCCCACACGATGCCGATGAGGATCACTGCGAGGGGCAGCAGTCGCCAGCGCACGTCGAACAGCACGAGCAGGATCACGATCATGATGGCGACCGCGATCGCGCCGAGCGTCAGCATGCCGCCGGTCAAGTAGTCGTTGATGTCCTTCAGCAGGATCGGCGCACCCGTCGTGATATCGGACGCGTTGGCGAACTTGAGGTGCTCGCCGGCTGCGACGACCTTGTCCGACGCGGCGCCTTCCGTCGTGATCGACGCGTTGCCGACGAGGCGCGTCACCATCTGCGCGTGCCGGTCGTCGATGATGAAGGTCCCGAGCGCCTTGCGGATCTTGCCCTGGTTGTTGTGCAGGAGGAAGTCGACCCATTGCGGGTTGTCGAGCGTGCGCTGCTCCGCGGGGACGGCGTTGAGCCGCTGCAGCGTGGCGGCTGCGTCAGCGCCGCGCGCCGCCTGACCCTCGGGTGACGGGTCTTGCGCGGTGGCGTCGACGAGCGCCTTGCCGGCGACGCTGTCGGTCGGGTTGCCCGACGGGCTCTGCACGAGTCCGTCGCTGAACTCCATCACCGTGCGGGGGCTGACGACGCCGACGATCCCTTTGCCCTTGTGCAGCTCGTCCTCGACGGCGCGCCATTTGGCCTGGTTCTCGGGCGTGAACAGCTCGTTGACCGTGTGGCCCTTGTCCATCGTGACGAGGGTGACCATCGCCTGGCCGCCGAAGAGCCGCTGGTAGGCGACGTTGTCCTTGTAGACGGTGTCGCTCTTGTTGAGGTAGCTGTCCTGGCCGGTCGAGAACTGGAGCTTCGTGATCCCGAAGCCGAGTGTCAGCGTGATGAGCAGGCCGACCACCGAAACGATCCCGGCGTGCTTGCCGAGCTCGACGGCGATGAACCGCCAGAACTTCTCCACCGGCGTCTCTCCCCCCTGCCGGGCGTCTCGCCGTGGAGACTACTCAGGCAGGGAGGCGCCGTCCTCGCGACCGCTGCCGCGAGGCGCGGCGATGGCCGGCGCCCGCGAGCCGTCGCTCAGGAGCGCGACGCAATCGTGGCGTGTGGCGAGGAGTGGTGCGTTGCGGTGGCTTCGGCCGCGGTGCACGTTCGGGTCGGGCGAGGGGCCCGGCGCTCGGTGGCGGCGACACCTGGGCTGGTGGGACTCCGCTCAATGCGTCGGCGCACGCTCGGGCGAACCGCGCGAGCGACTCTCGCGTGAGGTCCCGCTCCAGCGCCACGCGCCACTTCTGCGCGAGCACGAGGGCAGACGCCCGAGCTTGCCGGAGGAACCGCCTGATCGTGGGACCGAGCGCGCCGCCCTCGGTTGTCGCCAACGGATCCGACTCGTCGAGCTCGTCGACCATCGACTGGAAGGAGAGGATGCCCACTCCCAGGAGCGCGACCGCGGCGAGGACGAGCGCGATGAGCGCGAACGGCCGGATGATCCCGTCGGTCATGACGCCGGTGACCATGCCGACGGCGACCGACACGGCGACGATGCCGCCGGCCACGACGGCGACGGTGCGGAGCGAGACGCGCGCCAGAACCTCGGCGGGTCGCCGTCGCTGCCTGTGGCGACGGCCGGTCGGGGGATCCAGTGGCGCGTCGACGACCGCGAAGGTACCGAGTGGCGGTTGCGCGTTGGTGGATGCTCGCGGTGCCCGCCCGGCGACTCGGTCGCGTGCCTCGACGACGAGCACGCTCGCCCCCGCCTGCGCGATCCCGCGCGCCGCGCTCAGGCCCGCGTACCCGGCACCGACGACGCACACGTCCGCGTCCACGGCCCGGACGCGACCGGCACGGTCCACGTC
>JBKOZX010000155.1:0-2815 GCA_046726115.1 Actinomycetota bacterium
CGGGGGCGTACGTCGCTCGGGCCGCGCTGGGGTCAGCTGACGGCGATCCTGAACTGCGAGCTCGTGCTCGCGCGATCGGTGCGCGACGTCGGCGGCGTCCTCGACGCGCTTTCCAAGCCGTTCCCCGGCGACCCCGTGATCGCGCCGGCGCCGACGCGTCCGTTCGCCGACGAGGTCGGCGCCGACACCGGCCAACTGCGCATCGGCATCCTCACGTCGAACGCTCTCGGCACCGGCGACGTGCATCCCGACTGCGTCGCCGCCGCCGAGGACGCCGGGCGCCTGCTCGAGTCGCTCGGCCACCACGTCGAGCGGTCGTATCCGGACGTGTTCGCGGATCCGGAGATCTTCGGCCCGTTCACGACGCTCTGGACGACCGACACCGCGCACTACCTCGACGACTTCTCCGACCTCGTCGGCAAGCCGATCACCGAGGCGGACGTCGAGCCACTCACGTGGGCGCTCGCGGACTCCGGCCGTGCCATCACGGGGGCGCAGTTCCGCGAGGCAGTGCGCAAGATGGAGGAGGTCGGCCGGCGCGGTGCGGTGTGGTGGGCCGGCGGCTTCGACCTGCTGCTGACGCCGACGCTGGGCGAGCCGCCGCTGCCGCTCGGGACGCTCGACGCGGCACCCGACAACCCGTTGCAGGGGTACCTGCGCGCGGCCGAGTTCGTGCCGTTCACCGCGCAGTTCAACGTGACGGGGCAGCCCGGGATCTCACTCCCGCTGTACTGGAACGCCGACGGCCTGCCGATCGGGTCGCAGCTCGTCGCCGCGTACGGGCGCGAGGACCTGTTGCTCCGGGTCGCGGCCCAACTCGAGGAGGCCCGGCCCTGGGCCGACCGGCGCCCGCCCGTGCACGCCTGATCGGCGGGCGACGGTGTCGGTCCGGATCGGGGGCGGGCAGGGCTTCTACGGCGACACGCCCGCCGCCGTCGAGAGTCTGCTGGACGACGGTGTCGACTATCTCTGTCTCGAGGCCCTGGCCGAGCTGACCCTCGCGATCCTCCAGAAGGACCGCCAGCGCGACGAGACCCTCGGCTACACGCGTGACCTGCCGCGCTACCTGGCGAAGGCGCTACCCGCGGTGGCGGCGGGGCGGACGAAGCTCATCACGAACGCGGGCGGGATCAACCCCACCGCGGCGGCGCGCGCCGCGCTCGACACCGCGAAGCAGCTCGGCGTATCCGGGCTCCGCGTCGCCACCGTGCTGGGCGACGACCTCAAGCCGCGGCTCGACGAGCTCCGCGCCGCCGGCACGACGCTCGCCAACTTCGAGTCGGGCGCCGGATACGACGAGTTCCCCGGCGACCCGCTGTTCGCCGCCGCGTATCTCGGGGCGCGGCCGATCGTCGACGCGCTCGCAGGCGGGGCCGACGTCGTGATCACCGGGCGCGTCGCCGACGCGGCCCTGTTCCTCGGCGCCGCCGCGCACGCACACGGCTGGGGCTGGGAGGACTGGGACCACCTCGCCGCCGGCACGCTGATCGGGCACCTCCTCGAGTGCTCGGGCCAGGTCGCCGGCGGCAACTACAGCGGCGAGTGGTGGACCATCCCCCACCCGTGGGACCTGCCGTACCCGATCGCCGAGGTCGAGGCGGACGGCACCGCGGTGATCACGAAGCCGAAGAACTCGGGTGGCCGCGTCGACTTCGACACCGTCCGCCATCAGCTTTTGTACGAAGTGCACGACCCGGCCGCGTATCTCGCGCCCGACGTCGTGGCCGACTTCACGTCGGCGACGTTCACCGACCTGGGCGACGACCGCGTGCGCGTCGACGGCGTGCGGGGCGCGCCCGCGACCCCGACGTACAAGGCGCTCCTCGCATACCACGCGGGCTGGTCCGGGGAGGCGCGCGCCGCATTCTCCTGGCCGGACGCGTACGAGAAGGCGAAGGCGACCGCGGCGCTGCTCGCCAAGCGGGCCGAGATGGCCGGTTTCGCCGTCGACGAGTGGTGCTTCGAGTACTGGGGCGTCAACGCACTCGGCGGACCGACTGCACCACCGCCGCACGAGCCGCCCGAGGTCGTGATCCGCGCCGCGTGGCGCTGCGACGACGAGCGCACGGCCGCGCTCATCGGCCGGGAGCTCATCCCGTTGACGCTGTCGGCGCCGCCCGCCGGCTTCACCGGCATGGGCCGGGGCGGCGGCGGACGGCCCACCGAGCTGCTCGGCATCTGGCCCACGCTGGTAGACCGGAAGCTCGTCGATGCCAACGTGCGCGTGACGTTCGAGGAGGTCGGCTGATGGCCCGGCTGCAACTGCGTGAGCTATGCGGCTACCGGGCCGGCGACAAGGGTGACATCGCCGACGTCGCGATCTTCGCCGACGACGACGAGACGTACGACGTCATCGTGCGCGAGGTCACCGCCGAGCGAGTGAAGGAGCACTTCGGCGCGATGGCGCGCGGCGACGTCGACCGGTACGAAGCGCGCAACGTGCTGGCGTTGAACTTCGTGCTGCACGACGCGCTGGGTGGCGGCGGCCCCCGCTCGCTGCGCTCCGACAGCCTCGGCAAAACCCTCGGAGGCGCGCTCGTGCGTATGGAGATCGACGTCCCCGACGCGCTCGCCGACCGCCGCCGCCCCCGCCCCGACGTCAGCTGGGCCGACGAGATCGTCGACGCGCTGCCGCGACGCTGAGGTCGCTCTTCATTGCACAAGAGATGTGGCTACGCTCTTTCGGCGAGCGGACCGATTCGGGGACGAGTCGTCGGGGAGGCCCGGGTGGCCGCTGCCGAGAACGCAGCGCGGCAACGCGAGGCACTTGGCGCCGCTGTCCCGAGCGGCCTCCCCGGCGCTGTTCCGACGCCGA
>JBKOZX010000156.1:0-3145 GCA_046726115.1 Actinomycetota bacterium
CTCGTGGGTACCCGGATGGCCCGGCCGATGCGGATGATCTCCACGGGGAAGCTGCCGTCGCGGATTGCCCGGTATCCGGTCGTTCGATCGATCCCGAGTTCCTTGAAGGCTTCCTCCGCCGAGAGGACTGGACGTTGGGTCGGATCTGGAAGCATCGCTTCTTCCTCCGTGCAGGGTCTCTCCTGCCAACCACGCGTTGGGTGGGGACAGGATCAGGTCGTGATCGCTCTTTGCCTAGTTCCTCTCTTGTTCACGAAGGTTCTCCGTGGTCCCTGTCAAAGCCACCAAGTGAGATCGCACCCCGGGCCGATTGGGCCGGCCAGACGGCGCTGGCCGCCTCAGGCACCGGACTGGTGGCGGAAACCCACCGCGCAGCGAGCTTTGAATTGTCCGCACAGTGGGACGACGGTCACGCACCTAACGCCGGATTCTGTTGCCGCTACACGGCGGCGGAGACTGCGACGCCTGCTCAGAGCATGTTTGCGCTGGTCACACCGTAAGTTTCTGCATCGCGCGAGCCTTCATCGGCTGGCGGCGTTTTTCGCTGTTTCGCGGTCCCATGCGGTCCCGATGCGGTCCCGACGGTGACGCTCGCGTCAGGTAGTGACCCTCGCTCGCCGGAGCCGGTTGGACGCATGTGCAAACGTGTAGTCACGACCACGGTAACGCGGGGCCGGCGCGCCGGCCTTGTAGCCAGTCCTCGACGTCCTGGAGCTTGTAGCGGACATGACGGCCCACGCGATAGCTGGCCGGGCCGTCCCCACGGCTCCGCCACCTATAGACCGTCGCTAGCGGACCGGCGAGGTACGCGGCGAGGTCCTCTGGGCTCAGCATGTGATCTGTCCCTGGGGAGGCAGGTGGGTCGAACGTGCCAGCCCGCTTCGCCATCGTGCCTCCCCCTCGGGATCGAGGGCGCCGCGACGCTTCGGAGAGGTGGCAATTGCCCGACGCCCTCAGGTCCTTCTTTGTCAGAACCACCAAGTGAGATCGCACCCCGGGTCATGTTCAGCCGAGCGGCAATCGAGGGGCCGTTGGTCAGCGGTCCCTATAGGGAGTGGTCGTCCGGAGCACACCGCGCGGCAAAGCGTGACCCGAAGCTTGAATTGCCCTGTGCTTCCGGACACGCAGCACAGCACGTAACGCCGGTTCCGAGCGGCTTGAAGAGTGTTCGCCGGCGGTTGTTATGTGCGCCGCGATTACGTGTGAGGCAACGCCAGAGCCGTCGATATGTCGCTTAGCCCTGCGTTCCGCGTCACATCCCGAATGGCGTCCGCTGTAGGGCCTCGATGGCCTCGGACGAACCGGTGATCTCGACGTGAGCCGCGTCTCGCCGTCCGAAGAGGAACAGGAGCAGTTCGCCGGGAAGCCCTTGCAGGCGCGCGGTCGGTTGCCCTCGCCGCGCTCTGATGACCTGGTCTGTTCCGGCCCACACGAGGTCGAGCCCCGCGCCGCGCAGCCGGCGCGACAGGAACCAGGGCGCATGGGAGACGTTGCGAAAGAGCGCCGCGTCTTCTGCGGCCGGGTTGGTGCGCGGTCCGGAGCCGTTTGCCCGGCGCACGTCCTCGTGATGGACGAAGAACTCGTTGAGGTTCGGGAAGCGACGCACCCATCCGATTCTGAAGAAGCCCGGCGGTGGCCCGGATCGAATGGTCGCGAGGAGATCTGTGAACCCGGTCTCCTTCAATGCGAGCCGTCGCCGTTCGGCGAATCGGCCCCACGCGCCGGGGACGACGAGTCCCGGCGCGGCGAGAGGGTCGTGTTCACGCAGGACGAGGTGGGCTGCGAGGTCGTGCGTTGTCCATGGATCGAGGAGCGTCGGAGCCTGTGGGCCGAGTTCGTCCAACAGATCGCAGAGCTGCTCGCGCTCGATGGCGTCGAAGAGCAATTCCGCCACGTTGACCGAGCGTAGTAAGCGCCGCGCCGAGCGATCCCTGCGGCGGCTTTCCCCCAGCGGGAGCTTGCGGGCCGACCTTCGACATGTCCTCGGCGGCTTCCGCGCAGCCGTCCACCCCGCTGGCTGACAAGACAGCAAGTCCCAGGATCGCCGATCCCAACGACCAGAGTCGGCGTTCCGCGTTGTCCCGGCGCGCACAGAACGGCGCGACCGAACGACGACCTATCGGCACGACCGGGCAACACGGAACGGCACGTCGGTGTGCTCGGGGACGTGCGATACACGCGGGTGGCGCGCGACCCGTCCGGTAGCGGGCCCGTTACGCGCTCGTGTTCGTGTTCCACGAGGGCTAGGGTCCTGACGGCAACACACCGCGGGGTGCCCTAGGGGGGAGAATCGGGAAGCCGGTGCGAGTCCGGCACGCGGCCCGGCACGGTGACGGGGAGCCGCCGCCCATAGAGCCATTGGGCTTCGGCCTGAGAAGGCGGGTGGTCTGGCGATGATCCGAAGTCCGGAGACCGGCCCCGCACGGATGCCGTCCTCAGACGGCGGACAGCGGGAGCCTGCCCATGGGTGCCATGACCGAGTCGCTTTACGACGTGATTCACCGTCGACGCGACGTGCGCTCCGAGTTCACCGGGGCTGCGATCGAAGACGAGACCCTCAAGCGCATTCTCGGGGCCGCCCACGCCGCGCCCAGCGTCGGCCTCAGCCAGCCTTGGGACTTCATCCTCATCGGCGACCGAGCCGTCAAGGCGGCGTTCAAGGCGCATGTCTGCGAGGAGGCGCGCACCTTTGCGGACACGCTCAGCGCCGAACGCGGCCGACTGTTCGAGCGAATCAAGATCGAGGGGATCGAGGAGTCGACGCTCAGCATCGTGGTCACCTACGACCCGGACCGGGGCGCGCCCCATGTGCTCGGACGCCATGCCATCGCGGACGCCGGGGTTTTCTCGGTGTGTCTCGCCATCGAGAACCTCTGGCTCGCAGCCGCCGCTGAGGGCTGGGGCGTCGGATGGGTGTCGTTCTACCGGGAGGACTTCTTGCGAGGGCTGCTTGGCATTCCCGAGCCTGTTCGTCCGGTGGCCTGGCTTTGTGTCGGTCCGGTCACACACCTCGCTGGCGATCCCGACCTCGAACGCAACGGGTGGCGGCGGCGTCGCCCTCTCGCCGCAGCCCTGCACTATGGCGCTGGAACGCGACCGCGCCGTTCAGTATCGAGCCCACGCAGGTCGGCCCAGAGGCGAGTCG
>JBKOZX010000157.1:0-4562 GCA_046726115.1 Actinomycetota bacterium
CTCGTCGATCGTGGTGCGCCGGCCCTGGACCTTCCCGGCGATGCTGCGCGCCTCGAACAGCGACTCGCGCACCACCCAGGAGACGCCCCCGGCGTCGACGCCGTCTGCCTCCGATCCGGACGGTCGCGGCACTGCGGCCAGGGCATCGCGCGGGGCGACGTCGTCGGCGAAGCCGCCGCCACCCATCGGGACGTCGGCGCCGACGCGCTGAGGCAAGCCGCCCTCGAGGGCAGCCCGGCGGGCGGCGGCGTCGAGGTCGCGGCCCCCGGCTGGCTGGCGACCGGCGACCACCCCGTCGACGGCCTCGTACACGGTCTGCCATCCCGTGCACCGGCACAGGTGCGCCGCCAGGCCCCGGTCGAGATCCGCCCGGCGCGTCCGGCCCTTGCCGAGCAGCGAGGCGGCGCGCACCACGATGCCGGGAGTGCAGAACCCGCACTGCGAGCCGCCGGTGGCGACGAACGCCTCGGCAAGTGCGTCACGCACGCCGGCGTCGAGCCCCTCGACCGTGGTCACGGCGCGCCCCTCGACCCGGGTCGCGGGCGTCACGCACGCGACGCGGGCGTCGCCGTCGACGAGGACGGTGCAACATCCGCACTGGCCCTGCGGCGCGCAACCGTCTTTGGCCGACACGAGCCCGAGCCGCTCGCGCAGCACGGACAACAGCGACTCGCCGGGGGCGGCATCTGCTTCCACCGCGATGCCGTTGCACACGAAGCCGACCCGATCGGACATCACGCCCTCCGCACGGCAGGATAGGGGCATGCCCCCGTTCGCCCTCTCCCGGCGCGCGTTCTTGGCCGCGACCGGAGGCGTGCTGCTCGCGGCGGCATGCGGCGGATCGGGCGGCGGGTCCAGCGCCAACGGCAAGGGCCTGTCGGCGTTGCTGCTCGCCAGCGACCTCTACGCGTCACCGAACCCGCAGCGCATCGCGTTCGCGCTCGCCGAGGGACCCAAGTTCGCGTCGGGGCCGCCGGCCAAGCTCGCGTTCGGGCAGGGGCAGACGCTCGGGGCACCCGTCGACACGGTCCTCCACGACCGCGGCCTCCCCAAGGGCCGCGGGATCTACACGGCCGACATCACCCTGCCGCAAGCCGGCCCGTGGGTCGGCGTCGTCCAGGTGAGGCAGAACGGACGGGCGCACAACGCGTCGCTCGCGTTCCAGGTGCAGGACCAGCCGCAGGCACCGGTCGCCGGGACACCGGCACCGCGCGCCGCGTCGCCGACGGTTGCCGACCCGATGGGTGTCGATCCGATCTGCACTCGCAACCCCCCGTGTCCGCTCCACGCGGTGTCACTCGACACCGTGATCGGCGCCGGGAAGCCCGTCGCCGCGATGTTCGCGACGCCGGCGCTGTGCCAGTCGCGGTACTGCGGCCCGACACTCGACGATCTCCTCACCCTCACCGACCGGTACACGGACCGCATCACGTTCGTGCACATCGAGATCTACACGAACCTGACCGGCCGGGACACCACCCCTACGGTCCAGGCGTGGGGCATCCAGACCGAGCCGTGGCTGTTCGGCGTGGACGCGAGCGGGACCGTGGTGTCGCGTCTCGACGGCGCGTTCGGACACGACGAGCAGCAGCAGCTGCTCCAAGGGCTGGTCGGCTAGCGGGACGAGACGCCCGCGGCGACGTCGTTACCGACGGCGCTTGCGGGTGGTCTTCTTGGCCGGCTTGCGCGTGCGCTTCTTGGTCGTCCGCTTGGCGGCCTTCCGCTTCGCCGGCTTGCGCGCCGTCCGCCTCTTCGTGGTCCGCTTCGCGCCCTTCTTCGTTGCGCGCTTCTTGGTGGTGCGCTTCTTCGTCGCGCGCTTCTTCGTCGTGCGCTTGGCAGCCTTGCGGGTGGTGCGCTTCTTGGTCGTCCGCTTGGCGGCCTTCCGCTTCGCGGGCTTGCGCGCCGCCTTCCTGCGCGCCGGTGCCTTCTTCCTCGCCGGCTTGCGGGCGGCCTTCTTCTTCTTGGTCGCCTTCTTCTTGGTCGCTGCCTTCTTCTTCTTTGCCGGCTTGGCCGGCTTCGCCGCCGGCGCGGCGGGCGCCGGGGTCGGCTCCCACGGCCGAGGCTCGGGACGCGGGGGCGGGGGAGGCCACGTGCTACCCGAGCCTCCGCCCTGGTCGCCGCCGCCTTCTCCACCGCTACTCGGTGGCCACGTAGGTGTCATGGATACGAGCCCTCCCTCGGCCGGCGCAATCACGCAGTCGTGAAGTGTTCCCGAGGAGCCTAACGAGGTTCCCGGCGCAAGTTCCAGTGTCCGCGCGCGGCTGCGACGCGAAGACGGCGGCTTTGCCGACCGTCGCCCCCAACGGCAGCGGGTTCGCCGACTGCCGTTGCAGAGCGGGAGCTTGCGACCGTGACCAGAAGCACCGAGCCGGAGCTTGCGACGGCGACAGAGGGACGCGAAACGACCCCGCCGAAGCGGGGTCGTCGAGCACCGAGAGCACCTCGGTACGGGGGTCGGTCAGGAGAACGACTGGCCGCAGCCGCAGGTGCGGGTCGTGTTCGGGTTGTTGATCGTGAACCCGGCGCCTTGCAGCCCGTCCTTGTAGTCGAGCGAAGCGCCCGTGAGGTACTGCGAGCTCGCCGGGTCGACCACGACCTTCACGTCGCCGAACTCGCTCGCGAGATCGTCGGCGGCGACATCGGTGTCGAAGAACATCTCGTAGCTCAGGCCCGAGCACCCACCCGGGCGCACTGCGACGCGCAGCACGAGCTCGGGATTGTCCTCCGCCTCGATGAGCTCCTTCACCTTGGTCGACGCGGTGTCGGTCATGGTGAGCATGGGTCCTCCAGGTGGCTCACGTGCGATCTCCAGGGTATCCGACTGAAACCGTCACGTGGCACGGCTCAGGGTCGTACAACGTGGCGAACTCCTCGACCCTTCCCCCGCCGACCTGGTCGACCACGCCCTCGCACAGGCCGCGGTGCAGGTTGCAGACCAGCTCGGGATACGCCTCGGCGAGCTCGCGGAACGGGCAGTGGAGGAACTCGATGCGGGTCGAGCCCTCGTACTCGCCGTCGGCGGCGTCGGCCGCGGGCTCGAAGCCGAGCTGAGCGAGCTCGTCGTCGAGGGCCCGCAGGCAGCTGCGGGTACGGGCGTGCTTGCCGGCTTCGGCGCCCCAGGCGTGACCGGTGTCAGCGGCGTCGTCGGGATCGGCGCCGACGCGTTCGGCGAGGCTGGCGAGCAGGCCGGCGAGCAGCGCGTGCGCGGGGGGGTCGAAGCCGAGCCCGGGCGCGCCGTCAGCGAGGAAGTAGAGGTGCTGCGGACGCCCGACGGTGCCGCGGTGGACTGCCTCGGCGTCGATCAGGCCCGCGTCGCGCAGGCGCTCGAGGTGGAGGCGGACGGTGTTGGCGTGGAGCCCCAGCCGTTCGGCCAGTTCGGGGGCCGACAGCGGCGCGGTCGAGCTCGCCATCTCCCGGTACATCGCGTAGCGGGTCTCGTCCCCCAACGCCTTGAGGACCGTCAGCTCGTCGGGCTGATTCGCCATCAACCTTCCTGTCGCCGTCGCAAGCTCCGGCTCTGCGGCGGCGCTCGGCGAAGCAGCCACCGCCGCGCTTGACGCTACCTCCGCCCGGGCATATTTTCAAGGTGACCGCTGGTTTTATTGATCGTGACCCCTGATCCGATGGCCTTTCACACGCCCGATCCCGACGACCCCGGCGCGCCGGTCCATCGAGCCGCCGAGGGCCCGCCCCCGAGCCCGGACGATGTCCGCCGCACGCTCGAGGGCGTGATCGACCCCGAGCTGCACGCCAGCATCGTCGAGCTCGGCATGGTGCGCGACGTCCACGTCGGCGACGACGGCGCCGTCACCGTGAAGGTGGCGCTCACGACCGCCGGCTGCCCGCTGCGGACGCAGATCCAGAACGACGTCGAGTCGAAGGTTCGCGGGCTGCGGGGCGTCACCGACGTGCGCGTCGAATACGGCGAGATGAACCAGGACGAGAAGTCGGCCGTGATGCAGCGCGCCCGCTGGCAGGCGCGGGAGAACGCGCCCGGCACCGAGGTGCTGCCGACGACGCGTGTGCTGGCGGTCGCGAGCGGCAAGGGCGGTGTCGGCAAGTCGTCGGTGACGGTGAACCTCGCCGTCGCGCTGGCCGCGCAGGGCCGGACGGTCGGCGTGCTCGATGCCGACATCTGGGGCTTCAGCGTGCCGCGAATGCTCGGGGTCGAGGGCCGGCTCGGCGGCTCCGACCACAAGATCGACCCGAACGAGGTCGAGGTCCCGAACTTGGGCGACCCGTCCAGCGCGCCCGGGCGCATCAAGGTCGTGTCGATGGGGTTCCTCGTCGACGACGAGGGCACCGCGCTCATGTGGCGCGGCCTGATCCTCACCAAGGCCGTCGAGCAGTTCCTCACCGACGTCCGTTGGGGCGACATGGACTACCTCTTGATCGACCTGCCGCCCGGCACCGGTGACATCCAGATGGGCCTCGCCCGGATGCTGCCGCAGTCCGAGCTGCTCGTGGTCACGACCCCGGCGGTCGCCGCGCAGCGCGTGGCGGTGCGCGTGGCCGACATGGCGCGCCGGTCGTATCTCAAGGTCGTCGGCGTGATCGAGAAC
>JBKOZX010000158.1:0-3871 GCA_046726115.1 Actinomycetota bacterium
CTGGCTCGGTATGGCGGCCATTGGCGCGAGCGTCCAGTTCGTGGGGAGATACGAGAGGAAGCGACGGGCACTCTCGATCGCTTCGTCGTCGTCGGCACAGAGGTTGTCGCCGCACCCGCTGACGGTCGCGTGCATGCGGGCGCCGCCCATCTCCTCCAGCGTCGCCTGCTCGCCGATGACCTCCTCGGCCATGCGGGGCGACCCGAGGTACATGGAAGCGTTGCCCTCGACCATGAACACGATGTCGCAGAACGCGGGGATGTACGCACCCCCGGCGGCCGACGGGCCGAAGAGGCAGCAGACCTGCGGCACCCGCCCCGACAGGCGCACCTGGTTGGCGAAGATGCGCCCCGCGCCGCGCCGGCCGGGGAACAGCTCGACCTGGTCGGTGATGCGGGCGCCCGCCGAGTCGACCAGATAGACGACCGGGAGCTCGTGACGCAACGCGGTCTCGGTGAGGCGAACGATCTTCTCGACCGTGCGCGCGCCCCACGAACCGGCCTTCACGGTCGGGTCGTTGGCCATGACGCACACAGGGCGCCCGTCGATGTGCCCGACACCGGTCACGACTCCGTCAGCGGGGAGATCACCGGCGAGCGCGTTGGCGAGCAGGCCGTCCTCGGCGAAGGAGCCGGGATCGAGCAGGCGGCTCAGGCGGTCGCGCACGAACAGCTTTCCTTGGCGGGCGAGCTTTTCCCGCTCGCGTTCGAGGTTGCCTTGCTGTGCGCGTTCGACGTGCTTGCGAACCCGGTCGTCGCTCATGAGATGCGGCCCAGGCTACCGAGCACGCAGGCGCACTCGGATCTTCACGGGTGTGGGACCGAGGTCGAACGCCTCGCGGATGCGTCGCTCGAGATAGCGGAGGTACGTCGGCGGAAGCTTGTGCGACACGAACAGCGTGAACGTCGGTGGGTCGGTCGCCCCTTGGGTCGCGTAGAGGACACGCGGGCGATGCCTGCGCACGGCCGGCGCAGGATGTCGCTGCTGCGCGTCCGTCACCACTCGGTTCAGCGCCGCGGTCGGGACCCGGCGGTGATACGCGGCCTCCGCTTCGCGAAGCGCCGGGATGACGTCGCCGAGTTTGCGGCCCGTGCGCGCAGAGATCTTGAGGACCGGGGCGTACGCGAGGAACGCGAGGCGATCGGCAGCCGCCTCTATCACTTCTTTGCGTTTCTCGGCGTCGGTGAGATCCCACTTGTTGAGCACCACCACCGCGGCTGTCCCGGCGGCGTCGATGCGCTCGGCCAAGCGCTGATCCTGGTGTGTCACTCCGTCGGACGCGTCCACGACGAAGAGCGCGGCATCGGCGCGGTCGACCGCCTGGAGCGCCCGGACCACGCTGTAGTACTCGGTCGGCTCGTCGACGCGGCTGCGTCGCCGCATCCCCGCGGTGTCCACGAACCGCAGCGGGCCGTCGTCGGTGTCGACGATCGTGTCGATCGAATCGCGCGTCGTGCCCGGCTCATCGTGCACGACCGCCCGTTCGTCGCCCACGAGCCGGTTGAACAGCGTCGACTTCCCGACGTTGGGCCGGCCGACGATCGCGATCGAGAACGGGCCGTGCTCCGCCTCGGGCTCGGACGGGATCGCCGGTGGGGGCGGCAGGGCGGCGACGACGGCGTCGAGCAGCTCGCCGCTCTCCCGGCCGTGGAGTGCCGACACAGGATGCGGACTCCCCAGGCCGAGCTGCGTGAACGCCCACGCGTCGCTCTCCCGGGACCCGTCGTCGACCTTGTTCACGGCGACCACGACCGGCGTGTTCGCCCGCCGCAGGAGCGACGCGACCCGTGCGTCCTCTTCCACGACGCCCACCGCGACGTCGACCACGAAGATGATCACGTCCGCCTCGCGCACCGCCCGTTCGGCCTGCCGGCTCACTTGCTGTTCCAGGTCGGCGCCGGCGGCGAGCCACCCGCCGGTGTCGACGACACGGAACGCGCGCCCTGCCCACTCGGCCACGAGCTCCTTCCGGTCGCGCGTGACGCCAGGCTGCGACTCCACGATGGCCTCGCGCCCCCCGGCGATGCGGTTCGCGAGCGTCGACTTGCCGACGTTCGGACGGCCGACGACCGCGACCACCGGCACGTCCGCGCTCATCGCAGAGCAGCGACGAGCGAGGCGCCGTCGGTCGGAACGATCTCGACGGGGTGTGGCAGCTCGGCTGCCGTCATGCCATCCAGAAAGCGATCGCGCGACAGCACGACGTCGGGAAGGAGATAGCGGTCGTCTTGGGGCTTGTCCGTGAGCGCGGCGCTCACGTCGCGCCCCGTGAGGAGCCCGGTCACCGCGATGTTCCCGCCGAAGAATGCGTTGCGGACGGGAAGCAACCGCACCGGTGCCGATGCCGCGGCACGAAGCTGTGGCAACAGCGGGCTCAACACCTGGGCGCCGTACTCACCGGTGACGATCGCGATGCCCCGGCGCGTCGAGTCGGCGGTCGCCGCGACAGTGTCGCCACTCGCCCGCGGCGCGCGGTACCCGTCGGCGGGTGCGCCGTCCACCCAGGCGAAGAACCCGGCCCGCGGACCGATGCCCGCTGCCGGCTTCCCCGCCACCGCTGCCCGCACGTCGGTCTCGAACGCCCGCGCCATCCCCACGCCGTTCTCGTGCTGCGGGAAGTCCTCGTAGTCGGTCGCCCCCGGGAACGCCCGCGCGCCCAGGACGTAGTACTCGTCGGCCGCGAAGACGACTCGCCGCCCGACGGAGGCGAGAAATCGGCGTTGCCAGCGCTCCACAGAGTCGATGACGGCGGTTGCCTCGGTCGTGGAGTGCTCGCGCATGTCGGGCTCGGTGGTGTACGCGCTCACGCCGAGGGGGACGACCCCGACGGTCGAGAGACCCGGGAACCGGTCGAGGATGCCCAGCAACGTGTCGTCGAGCACCGCGCCGTCGTTGATCCCCGGGCACACGACGACCTGGCCGTGCACCTCGACCCCGGCATCCAGCAGCGCGCTGAGCCACCGCAGGCTGGTGGCGCCGCGTCGGTTGCGGAGCAGGCGCGTACGCACGTCGGGGTCGGTTGCGTGGATGCTGACGTAGAGCGGGCCGAGGCGTTCGCCGACCACGCGCTCCAGGTCGGCCTCGGTGAATCGGGTGAGCGTCGTGAAGTTCCCGTACAGGAACGACAGCCGGTAGTCGTCGTCCTTCAGGTAGAGGCTCCGCCGCATCCCCTTCGGGAGCTGGTGGATAAAACAGAACGGGCAGTGGTTGTCGCACGTCTGCACGCGATCGAAGACCGGGCTGGCGAGCTCGAGGCCGAGGGGCGCGCCGGCGGCTTTCTCGACCACCGTGAGCTGCTCGAGCCCGCCGCGGCGGACCTCGAGCTCGACGACGGCCTCGTCGGCCTGGATCTGATACTGGATGACGTCGCGCACCGCTTCGCCGTTGAGGCTGAGGACCTCGTCACCGGGCAGGATCCCGGTCGAGGCTGCCGGCGAGCCGGGCGCCACCGCCACGACACGCGCGGGGGGCATGGCCGAAGTGTACGGGAAGCGCCTGATCAGACGTTTGTCGGTCGGCGGCCGGTCGGCGGATACCCTCGCCCCGATGGCAGTAGAGCGAGTGTTGCTCGCCCAGCCGCGGGGCTACTGCGCCGGTGTCGAGATGGCGATCAAGGCGCTGGCGTGGATGGTGCGCGTGTTCGAGCCGCCCGTGTACTGCTACCACGAGATCGTCCACAACCGGCTCGTCGTCGACCGGTTCCGTGACCTCGGCGTCGTGTTCGTGGACGACGTCGACGACGTCCCCGACGGCGCGCCGCTCATGCTCTCGGCGCACGGTTCCGCCCCCGAGATCGTGGCAACGGCCCGGAGCCGCAACCGGTTTGTCGTGAACGCGGTCTGCCCGCTCGTGACGAAGGTGCACCACGAGG
>JBKOZX010000159.1:0-2427 GCA_046726115.1 Actinomycetota bacterium
GATCGGGAGCACCCGGTACGCTGGTGGACGTATGAGCGTCGAGGGAGAAGAGCTCGAGCAGCTTCCGCCGCAGGGGCACGTCAAGGTCGTGTACCTGGGCGCGGTCGCGCCCCACTGGGACGTGCACGGCGTCTTCGGCGACGGCCGGCTGATCGACGAGTTCCGCCAGCGGGCGCTGGCCCGGCTCCAGCTTCTCCCGCCGCACGACCCGCAGTTCCGGCGCAACCGGGAGCGGGTCGCGCGTGACGCGGAGCGTGAGCGTCTGATCCTCGAGTGGGACCTCGGCTACGAGGAGCCCGAGAGCACCTGAGCGCGGGTCAGCATTAGTCGCCCGGGCTCACGCCCTCCTCGGGCGTCGGATGCTCGCCGGTCACCATGAATCCGACGCGCTGGCCGATCGTCACCGCGTGGTCGGCGATGCGCTCGTAGTGACGCCCGACCAGCGCCAGCTGCACGGCCTGGAGCACGTTGCCCTCGTCGTCGGATCCGCCGCCGGTCAGGATGTAGCGGAACAAGCTCGTCGTGAGGTCGTCCATGGTGTCGTCCATGTCGGCGAGCGCGTGCGCGGCCGACGGGTCGGAGTCGGCGAACGCGTCCAGCGCGACCCGGGTCTGGGTGCCGGCCTGCTCACCCATCCGCTGGATGATCCCCCGGGCCTTGGGCTCGAGGCTGTGGGGGTAGAGCCGGCGGGTCGTCTTCGCGACGTTCACCATGAGGTCGGCTGACCGCTCGAGCTCGTGCACGATGCGCAACACGGCCACAACCGTGCGGAGGTCGCTGGCCATGGGCTGCTGGCGGGCGAGCAGCAGGTAGCAGCGGTCCTCGATCGAGTGGGTGAGATCGTCGATCTCGTCGTCGTTCTCGATGACCCGCTCGGCGGCGCCGAGATCGGCGTCGAGGAAGGCCTGGGTCCCGGCCGCGATGGCCTCGGTGGTGAGGGCGGCGAGTCGGATCACGTCGATCCGCAGCTCGTCGAGCGATTCGTGGAAGGTCTTGCGGGCTTCGCTGGCCGTGTCGGTCACGGGGTCATCATCCCATTCCGGTCCGTACGCGGCGACCGGGTGTGCAGGGCGAACCTTTCCTTCGGCGACTGTTCACGATCTGTCCACCTCGATGCCACGGCCGCGCCAGCCTCGCTCCGTAGCGTCCGGGCCGCATACTCCCAAGGAGGCTGAGTTCTATGAAGCGCATCACTGGCTACCTGCGGTGGCTGGTACCCACGGCCTTGATCGTCGGCCTGGTCCCGTTGGGCGGAGCCATCGCGAGCGCAGCTGATGCTCCAGCCCAGGGAAGCTCGGCGACGCTCAACGGGTCCGGTTCCACGTTCCAGCAGCCGTACAACGAGGAAGTGATCGGGGCCTTCAAACAGAAGGATTCGAACGTCACCATCAACTACTCCGGCGGCGGTTCGGGCAAGGGTCGTCAGGACTTCGCCGACCAGGTGGTCGACTTCGCCGGGACCGACGCGCCGTACAGCGCTACCGACGCGGCCGGTGTCAAGGGCGGCACGTTCTTCTACTTCCCGACGGTGGCGGCACCGATCACGGTGTCGTACAACCTGTCGGGCGTGAAGAAGCTGCAGCTCTCGCCCGCGACGCTGGCGAAGATCTTCCAGGCTGACATCAAGACGTGGGACGACCCCGCGATCAAGACCGACAATCCTGGTGTCAAGCTGCCGTCGACCGCGATCACGGTCGCGCACCGCGCCGACAGCTCGGGCACGACGCAGAACTTCACCGGGTTCCTGACGGCGGCGGCACCGGGCGTGTGGACGCTCGGCTCGGGCTCGACGGTGAGCTGGCCGGCGGACCAGCAGTCGGGCCAGGGCAACCCGGGCGTCGGCCAGATCGTGAAGAGCACCGACGGCGCCATCGGCTACGTGGACTTCTCCGACGCCAAGGCACTCAAGCTGAAGTTCGCATCGGTGAAGAACAAGGACGGCAAGTTCGTGGCGCCGACCGTCAAGGCGACCACGGCGGCGGTCGAGAAGGCGCAGGTCAACCAGGACCTCACCTACAATCCGCTGAACGCGGCGGGCAAGACCGCCTACCCGATCGCGTCGCCGACGTGGATCCTCGCGTACCAGAACCAGTCGGACTCCGCGAAGGCATCGGCGATCAAGTCGTTCCTGAACTTCATCTACGGCGACGGGCAGAAGCTCGCTTCCGGAGTTGACTACGCGCCGCTGCCGAAGGACCTGCTCGCCAAGGCCAAGGCCCAGGTCAAGCAGCTCGGAGGTAGCTCGTCCGGTTCGCCGAGCTCGAGCACGGCGACCACCTAACATCCCGCGACGTGAACGAGAGGGGCGGGCGATCGCCGCCCGCCCCTCTCGCATTTCTCAAGGCAGGCGATGGCCACCGACGCTCCCCCGCTCCCCAAAGGCCTGACGAAGGGGAAACGACCGTCGGGGCTCATCGCCGACAGGGG
>JBKOZX010000160.1:0-4603 GCA_046726115.1 Actinomycetota bacterium
GTGGGGTGCTGTTCGTCGACTCGTCCGACAAGGCCACGCGCTTCGTCTGGATGTGCGACGCGTTCGAGATCCCGCTCCTGTTCCTCGCCGACGTCCCCGGCTTCATGATCGGCAAGAAGGTCGAGCGCGAGGGGATCATCCGCCACGGCGCCAAGATGATCACGGCCGTGACCGAGGCGTCCGTGCCCAAGGTGTCGGTCATCGTCCGCAAGGCGTACGGCGCGGGCTTGTACGCGATGTGCGGTCCGGCCTTCGACCCGGATGCGTGCCTCGCCCTCCCGACGGCCCAGATCGCGGTGATGGGGCCGGAGCCGGCGGTGAACGCCGTCTTCTACAACAAGATCCAGGCCATCGACGATCCCGAGGAGCGGGCGACCTACATCGCCGAGCGACGGGCGGAGTACGAGAGCGACGTCGACCTCGTCCACCTCGCGGCCGAGCTCGTCGTCGACGCGGTGATCGAGCCCGACTCGTTGCGGGCCGAGCTCGTCAACCGGCTCGGCGTCAGTCGGAGCCGGCGTCGCGAGGACTTTCAGCGGCGTCACGGCGTTCCTCCGGTGTGACGACCGGGCGCGACACTGGTCTCGTGCCCTGGTGCAACACCTGCGACCGATTCCTGTCTCCGCCGACCGTGCGGGAGGACGGGACGTGCCCGACGTGCGGGCGCCCCGTGCAGGAAGGGGGCGCGCACGCCGCACCTGCCACGAGCGAGGAAGCTGCCAAGGAACGCCGTACACCGTTGCCGTGGCACCTGAAGCTGCTCGCCGGCGCGCTCGCGATCTACCTCGGCTTCCGCGCGTGGCAGGGGATCGAGTGGATCATCCATCGGCTCTGATTCGAGGCCAGGCCTAGACTCGATCCTTCTACGGGCTGTGGCGCAGCTTGGTTAGCGCGTCGGTCTGGGGGACCGAAGGTCGCGGGTTCGAGTCCCGCCAGCCCGACCAGAAAGCGCAGTATCAAGTTCACCGACGCGTACCGGTAGCCTGCGGCCATGGCAGCACGGCGCTTCCCGCACGGTGGCGTCGCGACACCGCACTACCTGGCGTCGACGGCCGGCCTGGTGACGCTCGCTCGCGGTGGCAACGCCGTCGATGCGGTGGTCGCCGCCAACCTGGCGCTCGGGGTCGTTGCGCCATACCTGTGCGGGTACGGCGGCGACGTATTCGCCATCGTCTGGGACGGCGACCTGCACGGGTATCTCGGCTCGGGACGCTCGCCGTCCGCGGCGACAATCGAGGCCGTCAGCGGCCGCGTCGACGCGGACACCATGCCCGTGTTCGGGCACCACGTCGTCACCGTCCCGGGTGCAGTCGCGGGGTG
Organism: Actinomycetota bacterium; assembly: GCA_046726115.1. Taxonomy (GTDB): domain Bacteria; phylum Actinomycetota; class Acidimicrobiia; order IMCC26256; family JACDBD01; genus JALZAA01. The sequence continues at coordinate 1,321 of JBKOZX010000160.1, forward strand.
GTTCGAGCTGCTCGACCGGTGGGGGACGCGTTCGTTCGGAGAGCTCGCCGACGTCGCGCTCGGGTTCGCGCGTGATGGGTTCGAGCTGACGCCGACCGGGGCCATGTTCATCGGCGGATCCGCCGCGATGTACGAGGGCTTCCCGGACATCCAGGCCGTGTACGCGGACGTCGAAGCGGGGAGTCCGCTCCGCCAGCCGGGGATGGCGCGCACGATCGAGACACTGGCCGCCGACGGGCCGGATGCGTACTACCGGGGCCAGATCGCGGCCGACATCGCGAACGCGGTCCAAGCCGGCGGTGGTCTGCTCACCACCGACGACCTCGCCTCTCACCGCGGCCGCTGGGTCGAGCCCCTGCTCGCGCCGTACCGGGACGTCGAGGTCGTGGAGCTGCCGCCGCCGACCCAAGGTGTCACCGCGCTCGAGGCGCTGCGCATCCTGGACGGCTTCCCGCTGCCCGCCGACGGGCCCGATCGGCACCATCTCCTGATCGAGGCGATGAAGATCGCCCTCCAGGACCGGGACGAGCACGTCTCCGATCCCGACGTGATGACCGTCACGCCGGAGGAGATGCTCACCTCCGACTGGATCGACGAGCGCCGGGCGCGCATCGATCCGCAGCACGCAGCGACCGCGCAGCCGGGCGCCGCGCACGTGGGCGGCACCGCGTACCTCTGCGCAGCGGACGGCGACGGTTTGCTCGTGAGTCTCATCCAGTCCAACTTCCTGTCCTTCGGGTCCGGTGTGCACGTGACCGAGTGGGGGATCAACCTCAACAACCGCGGTTCGTCGTTCACGCTCGACGCGACGAGCACGAACGCGCTCGCACCGGCGAAGCTGCCGATGCACACGCTGATCCCGGCCATGGCGATGCGCGACGGCGAGCCGTGGACGGTGTTCGGGTCGATGGGCGGCGACTCGCAGGCCCAGATCCAGGTCGAGTTGCTCGCGCACCTCGTCGACGACGGCGACGACCCCCAGGACGCGCTCGACGCGCCGCGCTGGTGCATCGACCCGTCGTCCTGGACGCTTCGAGCCGAGCGGGCGTTCCCGCCCGAATGGTTCGACGCGCTGCGCGCCCTCGGACACGACCCCCAGCGGGCCGGGCGCGTCGACGCGGGGATGGGTCACGCGCACGCCATCCAGCGCACACCGGGCGGGTACGCCGTGGCCACCGAGCCCCGCGCCGAGGGTGCCGCACTGGGCCTCTGACCAGCGGCATTACGCTTGATGGCAATGGTCGAATCCGTGGATGCAGTCCACGCCCTGCCATGAGGGACGTGCTCGACGACATCGAACGCTGGCGTGCAGCCGGCAACCGCGTCGCAGTGGCACGGGTCGTCGGCGTCGAGGGCTCGGGTCCCCGCGAACCGGGCGCCACCATGGTGGTCAACGACGCCGGCGAGGTCGCGGGCTCCGTGTCGGGCGGCTGCGTCGAAGGTGCGGTGCTCACGGAAGCGCTCGCCGTGCTCGAGGGCAAACGCGAGCGAGGCGTGATCTCGTTCGGCTACTCCGACGACGACGCATTCGCCGTCGGCCTCACGTGCGGCGGGACCGTGCACGTGTTCGTCGAGCCCATCGACTGGTGAGCGCGTGAGCACGTCGATCTACGACGAGCTTCGCGACGCGCTCCGACGCGACGAGCCGGTCGCGCTCGCCACCGTCGTGGCCGGCCCGCAGGTCGGCGCCAAGCTGCTGGTTCGTCACCACGGAGATCCGCACGGCGGTCTCGGAGACGCCAACCTCGAGCGCGTCGTGGCTCGCGACGCGCGCGGTCAACTCGAGGCCGGGCTCACGGCCACCCGCCACTACGGCCCGCACGGCGAGGCCCGCGAGCACGCGGTCGAGGTGTTCATCGAGTCCTTCGCGCCTGCGCCGCGCATGATCATCTTCGGCGCGGTCGACTTCACCGCCGCGCTCGCGCACGCAGCGAAGCTGCTTGGCTACCGCGTCACGGTGTGTGACGCACGAGCTGTTTTCGCGACGCCGCAGCGGTTCCGCATGGCCGATGAAGTCGTAAACGACTGGCCCGATCGGCACTTGGCGAAGGTGGGGGAGGAGCTCGGTCGGCGTGACGCCGTGTGCGTGCTCACGCATGACCACAAGTTCGATGTTCCCGCGATCACGGCCGCGCTGGAGACCGACGTCGGGTACATCGGCGCGATGGGCTCACGCCGGACGCACGAGGACCGCGTGCGCCGCCTGCACGAGAACGGTGTCGACGATGCCGCCCTCGCACGCGTCATGGCCCCCATCGGGCTCGACATCGGTGCGCGCACGCCGGAGGAGACCGCCATCTCGATCTGCGCCGAGATCATCGCCCTGCGAACCGGCCGCGCCACACGCTCCCTGCGCGACGCCGACGGCCCCATCCACGCCTGACGAGCCGACGAGCCCTGACGAGGAGGACACAGCATGGATCTCGGGATCGCGGGCCGGCGCGCCGCGGTCGCGGCCGCGAGCCGCGGGCTGGGCTTCGCCACCGCCTCCGCCCTCGCGAGCGAGGGCGTGAAGGTCGCGCTGTGCAGCCGCCACCCTGATGCGATCGACGAGGCCGCGCGCCGCATCGGGCACGGCGCCGTACCGCTCGTCGGCGACGTGTCCACCGCCAACGGCGCCCGCCAGTTCGTCGACGCGGCCCGTGAGGCCCTCGGCGGGATCGACATCCTGGTGACGAACGCGGGAGGTCCACCGCCCGGTGACTTCTCGTCGACCCGCGTCGACGCGTATTTGCAAGCGCTCGAGCTGAACTGCCTCTCGGTGATCGCCATGTGCGACGCGGCCGTGCCGGAGATGCGCGAGCGGCGGTGGGGGCGGGTCGCGGCGATCACGTCGATCGCGGTCCGGCAACCGATCGCGGGGCTCATCCTCTCGAACACGGCCCGCGCCGGCGCGACCGGATTCCTCAAGACGCTGGCGCGCGAGGTCGCCGGCGACGGCGTCACTGTCAACTCCCTCCAGCCGGGCATGCACGACACCGAGCGCGTGCGTCAACTCGGCCACGCGGATCCGAGTGGCAACCCGACCGGCACGCTCGGATCGCCGGACGACTTCGGCGCCATCGCTGCGTTCGTGTGCTCGGAACACGCTCGATTCCTCACGGGAACTGCGATCCACATCGACGGTGGGGCCTACGCTGGTCTGCTGTGAGTGCGACGACGGCGAACGCGAAGGGCGGACGCGAGATCGCCGGTCACCGAGTCCTGACGCTGCCGAACCTCATCTCCTTCGGACGGTTGGCGTGCGTGCCGCTGTTCCTGTGGCTCCTCCTCGCCCAGGAGG
>JBKOZX010000161.1:0-2983 GCA_046726115.1 Actinomycetota bacterium
CCCGCGTTCTGTGCGGGATACGGGCTCGACTGGTCGACGCGAGCCCAAGCCGACGAGGAAGGCGCTCGGAATCGGGTCTGGGACTCGGTCGCGGACTACCAGATGATGTCGCGCTTCGTCGCGACGTACATGAAGCTCTGGTACGCGTCGAAGCCGACGATCGCCGCCGTACAGGGCTGGTGCATCGCCGGCGGCACCGACATGGTCCTGTGCGCCGACGTCATCGTCGCGGGCGAGAGCGCGGTCTTCGGCTATCCGCCGGCGCGTGTGTGGGGTACGCCGACGACCGCGATGTGGGTGTACCGCATGGGCTTGGAGCACGCGAAGCGCTACCTCCTCACCGGGGACGAGATCCCGGCGCCGGAGGCGGCTCGCATCGGCCTGATCCTCGCGGCCGTTCCCGACGACGAGCTCCAGGCGCACGCGTCGGGCCTCGCCGGCCGCATGGCCCGCCTGCCCGTCAACCAGCTCCAGATGCTCAAGCTGCTGTGCAATCAGACGGCCGAGAGCATGGGGCTGGCTTCGAGCCGGACGCTCGGCACGCTCTTCGACGGCATCGCGCGCCACACGCAAGAGGGCCTCGACTTCGTAGCCCGGGCCGAGGACGTGGGGTTCCGGGACGCCGTGCGCGAGCGCGACGACCCGTTCGGGGATTACGGCTCCGGTCCGCGGTCCAAACGCCGCTGAGCTCGCGGGCAGCCGGTCCGTAGAATCCGCGCGGCGATGGCGGCTTTGCCGACCATCGCCGCAAAGCCGGAGCTCGCGACGGCGACAGGAGAGAGAGTGAGTGAGAGTGCGCGGATCACACGAGCGGACGTCGAGCACGTGGCGATGCTGGCTCGGCTGGCGCTGACCGACGACGAGATCGAGCAGCTGACGGGGGAGCTAGGTGCGATCCTCGACCACGCGGCGGAGGTCTCGGCCCTTGACACCGCCGATGTCCCGCCGACCGCGCACCCGCTGCCGCTCGTGAACGTGCTGCGCCCGGACGTGCCCCGGCCCGGCCTGGATCGCGACGAGGTGCTCGCGGAGGCCCCGGCGGCGGAGGACGGCCAGTTCCGCGTCCCGCGCATCCTCGGTGAGGCGCCGTGACGACGGCGGCTCTGCCGACCGTCGGCACAGGAGCCGGAGCTTGCGACGGCGACCGGGGAACGAAATGAGCGCGGTCGAGCTCGCGGCGGCTGTGCGCGCCGGCGAGCGCGCCGCTCGCGACGTGGTCGAGGAGCACCTCGCCGCCATCGAGGCGCGCGAGCCGGAGCTACACGCGTTCAACGCGGTGCTCGCCACCGAAGCACGCGATGCTGCCGACGCCATCGACGCCGCTGTCGGGCGCGGCGAGGATCCCGGCCCTCTTGCCGGCGTCCCGGTCGCCCTCAAGGACAACCTGTGCACACGCGGCATCCCGACGACGTGCTCGTCGAAGATCCTCGAAGGGTGGCGCCCGCCCTACTCGGCCACCGTCGTCGACCGCGTCGTGGCGGCCGGCGGCGTCCCGATCGGCAAGACGAACCTCGACGAGTTCGCGATGGGCTCGTCGACGGAGAACTCGGCGTTCGGCCCGACCCGCAACCCGCGTCGCGCTGACCGTGTGCCCGGCGGATCGAGCGGCGGGTCGGCGGCGGCGGTCGGAGCCGGGTTCGCCGCGCTCGGCCTGGGCTCGGATACCGGCGGCTCGATTCGCCAGCCCGCCGCGCTGAGCGGCGTCGTGGGTGTCAAGCCGACGTACGGCGTCGTGTCCCGCTACGGCCTGATCGCGTTCGCAAGCTCACTCGACCAGATCGGCCCACTCACGAGCTCGGTCGCCGACGCCGCGCTGCTGCTCGAGGTGATCGGCGGGCACGATCGGCTCGACTCGACCTCGATCGCCGAGCCCGCGCCGAGCGTCCGCGACGTGCTCGACGATGGCGTCGACGGAATGCGCATCGGCATCGTCGAGGAGCTGACGGACGTCGACGGCGTGCAGCCGGAGGTGGCGGCGGCGGTCGAGCAGGCCGCGCTCGCGCTCGAGAAGGAAGGCGCCACCATCGAGCGCGTCTCGGTGCCGAGCGCCGCGTACGGCTTGTCGGCGTACTACCTGATCGCGCCGGCCGAGGCGTCGAGCAACCTCGCGCGCTACGACGGCGTTCGGTACGGCCTCCGCGTCGACGGGCCCGACGCGGCCACGATGAACGCCCGGACCCGCGACGCCGGGTTCGGCGCCGAGGTGAAGCGGCGGATCATGCTCGGGACGTACGCGCTGTCGGCGGGTTACTACGAGGCGTACTACGGGCAGGCACAGCGCGTCCGCACGCTCATCATCCGCGACTTCGCCCGCGCGTACGAGCGGTTCGACGCGTTGCTGGGGCCGACCTCACCGACGACGGCGTTCGAGCTCGGCGCCAAGACCGACGACCCGCTCTCCATGTACCTGTCGGACGTGTGCACGGTCCCGACCAGCCTTGCCGGGCACCCCGCCGCGAGCGTGCCGTTCGGGACCGACGGCGACGATCTCCCGATCGGCGTGCAGGTGTTGGCGCCGGCGCTGGGCGAGCCGGTGATGTTCCGGGTCGCGCGCGCGATCGAGGACGCGGCGCAGTGAGCGCTCGGCTCCGCTCAGAGGCAGAAGTGCGTGAGCGCGCGGTTGAGCACGTCGGCCTGCTCCCATTGCAGGAAGTGGCCGGCGTCGGGGACGACGAACGGGCCCACGCACTCGGTGAACGCGACCCGCGCCCGCGCAGGGAACGAGTCGGGCACAACGTGGTCCTCGGGGCCGTAGAGGACGAGCGCGGGCACCGGGCAGGTCTCGAACAGCTTAGGCACGTCCTCCATCGGACGGTTCCCGTACGCGGTCTCGTAGCTGCCCCAGCTGGCCCGCAGCCGGTCGGGGTCGGCGAACGGCTCGGTCATGAAGTCGACGTCCTCGGCGGTGAAGTGCCCGGGGGCGGCCCACATCCGGTGCCCGTACATGGCGGCGACCCAGGCTCGGCGCCGCTCGGGTGTGTCG
>JBKOZX010000162.1:0-4568 GCA_046726115.1 Actinomycetota bacterium
GTCGTACACCTGCTTCACGTGCGCGTCGCAGACGCTGCCGTGGCTCGCCCAGAAGCTCCACAAGAAGAAGATCGGCCTCCTCGCCTACACCGTCGACCAGTCGAAGGACTGCGCCACGGGAGTCCAGGCAACGTTCGACAAGTACCCGAACGCCAAGGTCGTGTTCACCGATAGCAGCCTCGCGTTCGGCGTGACGGACTTCAGCTCCGACGTCTCGCAGATGAAGGACAAAGGCGTCGACCTCGTCGCAACCTGCATGGACAACAACGGCGTGTTCACCCTCGCGAAGGAGATGAAGAAGCAAGGGCTGAACGCGCCCCAGTACCTGCCGAACGCCTACAACCAGGAGTTCATGAAGACGAACGGCCAGTTCTTCGAGGGCTCGTACGTGTTGACGTTCTTCACGCCCTACCAGGTGAAGAAGCAGCCTCCCGGCCTCAAGCAATTCCTGAAGTGGGCCAAGAAGACGGGCGCTCCCTTGACGGAGAACTCGCTGGCCGGATGGACGAACGCCGATCTCTTCTACCAGGGTCTCAAGGGCGCCGGCCCCGACTTCACCCGCCAGAAGGTGATCGACGCCATCAACCAGATGAAGGATTACACGGCGAACGGCGTCTACGCCCCGATCGACTGGACGACAGCCCATACGCAGGATCCGCCGGAGGGCTGCGCGATCCTGTCGAAGATCCACAACGGGACCTTCGTGCCGTCGTTCGGCACTGCCGACAAGCCATTCACCTGTCTGCAGCTCAACCCGCTGCCGGACAAGCTCCAGTCGAAGCCGACGCTGCTTGGTAGCTAGCGCGGGCGGAGGAGGAACTGAAGCGAACGCGGAGCTGAACGGGAGGCCGCCGCGGTGAGCGACCTACTCACCTATGTCATTCAGGGCATCCCGTTCGGGTGCGTGTTCGCGCTCGTCGCCGTGGGGCTCGTCCTCACGTACAAGACGTCGGGCGTGTTCAACCTCGCGTTCGGCGCCCAGGCCTTCGTCTCGGCGGCCGTCTATTACGACCTGCGGGTGCGCCACGACTGGTCGCTCTGGTGGGCCCTCTTCGTCTCGGTCGTGATCGTCGGGCCGCTGCTGGGCCTGATCCTCTACCGGGCGCTGTTCCGCTATCTGCGCACGGCGCCCGCGGTGGCGAAGCTCGTTGCTTCGTTGGGCCTGCTGGTCGCGATCCCGGAGATCACCAAGCTCTGGTTCGGGCAGAGCCCGGCGTTCGGGCCGCCGAGCGTATGGCCACCCAGCTCTTTTGCGGGCCAGATCGACTATTACTTCCAGGGACAGACCTGGGTGATCGACAGCAACCAGGCAGCGACGATCGTCGCGACCGTCGGATCGGTCATCCTGCTCACCCTGCTGTTCAAGTACACGACGATCGGCTTGCGCATGCGCGCCGTGGTCGAGAGCCCGCGCATGACCGAGCTCGCCGGCATCAACAGCGAGCGAGTCTCCGGCTTCTCGTGGATGCTGTCGAGCCTGTTCGCCGGGCTCGCGGGTGTGCTGCTGGCACCGCTGTTCGCCCAGGTGTCAGATGTAAACTTCACGATCCTCTTGGTCGCGGCGGTCGGCGCCGCCGCCTTCGGCCGGTTGACGAGCATTCCGATGGCCTTCCTCGGCGGCATCCTGCTCGGCGTCGCCCAGGGGATCCTGAGTGGGTACCTGCCGCTCAACAGCACCCTCGCCCAGGGCATCCGGCCGTCGCTGCCGTTCGCGGTGCTGTTCCTGCTGCTGCTGTTCATGCCCGGCCTGCGCCAGCGGCGGGAGGTCACCGACCCACTCTCGGGCGTCGACCCACCCCCGCCGAGCCTCGCCGCCGCCGAACGCATGCGCGCGCTCACGTATCTCACCTGGGGTCTCGGCATCGCCGTGGTCGCGATCGCCGTGTTCCTGGCGCTGTTCGTGATCAACGACTTCTGGCTGTACATCTCCACGCGCGCGGTGATCTTCTCGATCATCTTCCTGTCGGTGACGGTGATCACCGGCATGGCCGGCCAGATCTCGCTCTGCCAGGGGACGTTCGCCGCCGTCGGCTTCTTCGCCACCGCCCAAGTGTTCGATCGTGTCGGGCTGAACCCGGGCTTCTCGATGCTCGTTGCGGCCGTCGTCGCGGCGGCGGTGGGTGCAGCTCTCGCGGTCCCGGCGCTGCGTCTCGGTGGGATCTATCTCGCGCTGGCGACGCTCGCGTTCGCGTTCATGTTCGACAGCGTCCTCGAGAAACAGGACTGGGTCCGAGGGGGACGAATCACGCTCGACGTTCCGCGGCCGTCGTTCGCGTCGGGCGACCATGCCTTCTTCCTGTTGACGCTGGCATTGCTGGCCATCCTCGGTGTGGTCGTGATCCTGATACGCATCGGCACGACCGGGCACTATCTCGACGCGCTGCGCGGCAGCGAGACAGCCGCGGCGTCGATCGGCATCAGTCGCGCTCGTTGGCAGGTGATCGCCTTTGCGGTGTCGGCGGCGATCGCCGGGCTCGGAGGTGGGCTCATTGCCATGCACGAGGGCCACGCCGGCGACGCGACATACACGGCGAACTTCACGCCGCTGTTCGGACTGTTCTTCCTCGTCATTGTCATCACGCTGGGATCGCGGACGGTGGAAGGCGCGATCCAGGCCGGGCTGGCGTTTGCGTTCTTCCCGCAGATCCTCGAGGCGCTGGGGATCCCGAAGTCGTATGACCTGATCCTGTTCGGCCTCGGTGCGATCACGTTCGCCAAACACCCCGAGGGGATCCTCGAGTTCCAGAAGCGCCAGTCGCTCCAGTTCGTGCAGCGCATGATCGAGCGGGCGCGTGGGGGTCCGCCCTCGGCGCGACCGCCCGGCGAGGACGTCGGCGCGGCACGGGAGCCCGCGCCGGTCACGGCACCATGACGCTGCTCGACGCCCAGCACGTGACGAAGCACTTCTCCGGCATCACCGCGCTCGACGACATCTCGATCACCGTCGAGCCAGGTGAGCCGGTCGGGCTCATCGGACCCAACGGCGCGGGCAAGACCACGTTCTTCAACTGCCTGCTCGGGCTGTTGCGGTGCGACCGCGGGCGCGTCCTGTTCGACGGGGACGACATCACGCGCATGCCCGTATACCGCCGAGCGCGTCTCGGCTTCGGGCGGACGTTCCAGCGCATCGAGCTCTTCGCGGGGATGAGCGTGCGGGAGCACATGCTGGTCGCCGAACGCGCGCGGCTCGGCACGGGCCGGCTCTGGAAGGACGTCCTGAACCTCGCCGGTCCCACTCCCGATGAGCGGGCGCGGGTCGACCACGTCCTCGAGCTGCTCGGGCTGACCGATGTCGCGGACCGCCCGATCGAGTCACTGAGCCTCGGCAGGGGCCGGCTCGTCGAGCTGGGACGCGCGCTGATGACCGAGCCGCTGCTCCTGCTGCTCGACGAGCCGTCCTCCGGGCTCGACCAGAGCGAGACGATGGAGCTCGTCGGCACCCTGCAGGAGGTGCAGCGCGAGCGCGGGACGGCGATCTTGCTGGTGGAGCACGACGTGGAGATGGTCCAGGCGTTTGCAGGCCGCCTCTACGTGCTCGACTTCGGGGTCGTGATCGCGTCGGGCCCGACAGCGACCGTCATGGACGACGAAGCCGTCCGGCGCGCGTATCTCGGAGAGCTGGTGTGACGACGCCGGCGCCCTCGCCAACGGCACCGCTGCTCGAGCTTCGTGACGTGGAGGCCGGGTACGGCCCCTTCCGCGCCCTGTTCGGTGTGTCGCTCGCGGTGCGCGACGGTTCGGTGCTCGCGTTGCTCGGATCCAACGGCGCGGGAAAGACAACGGTGGCGCGTGTCTGCTCCGGCCTCATCAAGCCGACGGCGGGCAAGTTCTTCTTCAACGGGGAGGACGTGACGAAGGAGCGCGCGTACCGTTTGGCCCGGAAGGGCATCGCGCAGGCCCCCGAGGGCCGATCGGTGTTCGCCTCCCTTACCGTCGAGGAGAACCTGCTGCTCACCCTGCGGCGCTCACTCGGGCGGTCGCGCGCCGCGGGCGGCCTCGCCCGCGCCTACGAGATGTTCCCTCCCCTGAGCCAGCGTCGGCGCCAGGTCGCGGGCACGCTCTCGGGCGGGGAGCAGCGGATGCTGGCGCTGGCCCGGGTGCTGGCGAACCCGCCGCGCCTCCTCGTGTGCGACGAGCTGTCGCTGGGCCTGGCGCCGATCATCGTCGACGAGGTCTACAAGACGCTGACGACGATCCGCGACGCCGGGACCACACTGCTGATCGTCGAGCAGCACGTCGGCCACGCGCTCGGCATCGCCGACGACGTCGCCGTCCTCGTCAAGGGAAAGGTCACCTACGACGGCGCGGTGGCGGACATGGGCGACCTCAGCGAGTGGCTCCTGCCGTCGGGGGAGTCGGTCGGCTCGCCTTCGCCGAACGGTCAGTAGCGGCTGGCGCTGCCGCCGAACAGGCCGGCGTGCGTGACGGTCGCCAGCGTGTCGAGCATCTCCTCGCGGCTGACCTCGATCTGGCGCGAGATCACGTAGTAGTTGAAGCGCTCGATCATGGCGACGACGGCGAGCGCCGCGATCTGCGGGTTCACGTCGGGCGACGACGAGCGGCGGATG
>JBKOZX010000163.1:0-6737 GCA_046726115.1 Actinomycetota bacterium
CTTCAATGTCTTGTATCAGCAGAACGTGACAGACATCAACACGATGCTCAAGGTGTTCCGCCGAGAATGCATCCAGGGGTGTCACCTCACCGGCGACGGTTTCAATTTCGACATCGAGTTGGTGTGCAAGATCGTCCGGAACGGATTCGCGCCGCTCGAGGTTCCCGTGAACTACGTCGCCCGGGGATACGACGAGGGAAAGAAGATCTACTTCCTCGACGCCTACCCGTCATATCGCGAGCTGTTCAGGTGCCGCTTTGGGAGGATCTGACCTCTACGCGGCCGACCATCACTGGGGCGACGACGTCATCGATCTTGACGCCCGCGATCTCCCAGCGCTGAAGGCCAAGTACCTGGTCGATGCCCTGCCCTGGCTCGGTCGGGCGCTGGAGATCGGTTGCGGTGGCGGGCGCGTCCTCAACACGCTCGCGACCCGGCGTCCCGAGCTGTCCCTCGACGGCTGCGACATACGACCGCTCGGCTACGAGCCGACCGCTTTCACCTTCACCCTGGTGGATCCGGCGACGGGCGAGCTTCCCTACGAACAGGGATCCTTCGACGCGGTACTCATGTTCGACGTCCTCGAGCACGCGCAGGACCCGATGGCGATGATCAAGTCTGCTCGGACTGTCGTCCGCCCGGGCGGGACGCTCGTATCGTTCACGCCGCTCGAAGACCAGCCGTTCTCCTTTTATCGCATCTATCGTCGCCTTCTTGGAGACGACCTGTACGTGGAGACAAAGGAGCATCTGCAGTCGTTCAGCGAAGAGAGGCTGCGCGCGCTCGTGTCGAGCGCGTTCACGATCCGCGACACGCAGTTCACCTACCACCTGCTGGGCCATTTCATGGACGCGACGCTCTTCGCGCTGCTGAAGATCCCGTCTCTCCGCCGACGATTCTGGGAGTCCAACCCGTATTACCGTGAAACGCGTTCGTGCTCGACGGGGTCAGCCTCGCCTCTGGGTTCGATCATGCGAGTGGCAAATGCCATCGCGTATTACGAGTCCCGCGCCCTCCGGCACCATCGCTTCGCTGCTGCAGGGGTCCTCTTCACGGCGACCGCCGACGGACAAAAGGTGCAACCGTGACACCTGGGCACGGCGGTGGCTTGCCGCCTACCCCTCCCCTCGATGATCGAATGCGGCGCTACATGCGCGCTCGGGCAGTTCGCCGACGTGTCAGCGACGCGCTCTCGACTCTCGTCCGGTTCGCGTATCCCGGCCGACTCGAACGGAACCGGCACGGGATCATCATCCCCGAATCGTCACTGAGCCCGTGGCGGTACGACCAGGACTTCCGATCCGTGTACCAGCAGATCGACGCCTTCACCCTGGTCGACGAGATGCGCCTGTACGAGCTCTGGCAGCTCACGAGCCAACTCGGGAGCGTGCCCGGCGACATCGTGGAGGTCGGTGTCTGGCGCGGCGGAAGTGGATGCCTCGTTGCCGCGGCGAGCCAGCGCTCGGGAAGCGGCACGCGCGTCTACCTGTGCGACACGTTCGCAGGCGTCGTCAAAGCAAGCGCCGAGGATCCGATCTACTCCGGAGGTGAGCACGGGGACACGTCGCCGCAGCTCGTGCAGTCGCTGGCCGATCGGCTCGGTCTCGAGAACATCGAGATTCTCGTCGGCGCGTTCCCCGACGAGACCGGCACGGTGATTCGAGATCACGTCTTCAAGCTCTGTCATCTCGACGTCGACGTGTACGAGTCGACAAAGGCAGCAGTCGAGTGGATGTGGCCGCGGCTCGTCGACGGGGGAATCATCGTCGTCGACGATTACGGGGGCGACGGCATGGACGGCGTACAACACGCCGTCGAAGAGGTTGCGGATACTCCCACGTGCCGGATGATCCACAACCTCAACGGTCATGCGGTGCTCGTCAAGGTCGGCGCGAGCGGGTAGCGTGATTGGACAGCTCAGCGTCCGCAACTTCCGAAGAGGACCGCAGCTATGAAGCCTTCGGAACTCGACGTCAAGGTCTTCGCCGACGGAGCGGATCGGGAAGGCATCCTCGAGCTCTACGCCAACCCGCTGATCAAGGGGTTTACGACGAACCCCACGCTCATGCGCAAGGCGGGCGTGGAGGACTACGAGTGGTTCGCGCGCGACATCCTTCAGACCGTTCCCGACCGCCCGTTCTCGCTCGAGGTGTTCGCGGACGAGCACAAGGAGATGGAGCGGCAGGCCCAGAAGATCTCGTCGTGGGGCGAGAACGTCTACGTCAAGATCCCGGTCACCAACACCAAGCGCGAGCCGACCGGCGAGCTGCTGCGCCGCCTGTCGAACGAAGGTGTGAAGGTCAACGTGACCGCGCTCATGACCGCCCGCCAGGTCGAGCAGGTGGCCGAGAGCATCAGCGACGCACGGGCCGCGTACGTTTCCGTCTTCGCCGGACGCGTGGCCGACAGCGGCCGTGACCCGATCCCTATCATGCGGGAGTCGCTGGCGGCGCTGCGCGATCTCCCACAGGTCGAGTTGATCTGGGCCAGCCCCAGAGAGCTGCTCAACATCGTCCAGGCCCACGAGATCGGGTGCGACATCATCACGGTCACGCACGACCTGCTCAAGAAGCTCCCGACGCTGGGCAAGGACCTCGACGACTTCTCCCTCGACACCGTGCAGATGTTCCACGGTGACGCGACCTCTGCCGGCTTCACCCTCTAGCTGACCCGGCTCGCCGAGCCGAGGATCGCAGCGGCGCACTCAGCGAGGTCGTTCCCGATCGCGTCCGGTTGCAACCCCGTGGGCGGGTCCCCCTGATGCGTCGGTTGCCAGCTGTAGGGACGTTCGAGCAGAACGGTGCCTACGCCGGCGGCGTCCCCCGCCGCGATGTCGACCCACCGGTCACCGATCATCCAGCTTCGCTCCAGATCGACGGACTGGTCGTTCGCCGCCTGGAGGAGCATCCCGGGCCGCGGCTTTCGGCACGAGCACCAGTCCCCGTCGTGAAAGCACGTGTACACGGCTCCGACGGGCAGGGTGGTGGTGACGTATGCATTGATCGCGTCCACCGTCGAGCGCGGCATGGTGCCTCGTGCCACGTCGGGCTGGTTCGTGACCACGATGACGACGTACCCCGCGGCGCGGAGCGACTCCAGCGCCTCCGGCACCCCGGCCGGGATCTCGACGTCGTCAACTGATTCCGGGGGTCGCGGCATGCCGGCGTGGCGGCGTGACTCGACGATCACGCCGTCACGATCGACGAAGACCGCGGCCTGCTGCACGATTCTCGATCTTCCGCTGAAGCTGCTCCCACAGCGCGTTCTCGCGTGCCCACCGCTCGGTGTCACGCCAGGCGTCCTCGGTCCCGATGTCGTGGAATCGCTCCTGCACGACGGTCGCCCCGAGCCGGCGCTGCGCGACCGCTTCCAGGAGAACATCGCCGAGGTCGAACGGCACCCCGGCATCTCTCGACGAGAAGAGCTCGTGTCGAAGGAGGAGCATGCCGTAGTCGATGTACGCGTGGGATCCGGGGGCCGAGCCCTTCTCGTACGCCGTCACGAGCATCGCGTCGTCGAGCGACACGTTGCTCGTCTCCCAGCGGTCATCGTTCTGGAGCACCGTCATCACTCCGAGCACCTCCGGCGCCCGTGCGAGCTCGTCCTCGGCCACCTCCAACGGGACCGTCAGCAGCGTGTCGCCGTAGGCCACCCAGAACGGGTCCGGCAACAGGTCCAGCGCGCGGCGAATGGCCCCGCCCGTGCCGAGCAGCGTCGGACCGTCCTCGACGAGGCTGACCGGCACGCCGCCGACGGTCTCTGACCCGAGGTGCGTCCGCAGCGCGTCGGCCCCGTGCCCGGCGAGGACGACGATCTCGTCGGCTCCGGCCGCGACGAGCTCGGCGAGCTTGACGTCGACGAACGGCCTGCCGCACACGGGCAGCATCGCCTTCGGGACTTCGGCCTCCGTCAGGTGCGCGACCCTCGTGCCGAGCCCACCGGCGAGCACAGCCACCGAGCGCGTCATCCCGAGATGACGGTCGTGCTGCCGTGGTAGTCGAGCGCGAAGCGCACCTCGGTGAGCCCGAGCTCGGCCATGGCGTCGCGCAGCTCGGCCTTCGCCTCCGCGTAGAACAGCAGGAAACCCCCTCCGCCGGCGCCGACGAGCTTGCCCCCGTCCGCGCCGGCGGTGATGCCGCGCTGGATCCAGTCGTCGACCCGCTGGTGCGTCGGCGTCGGTGAGCGGTCGAGCTTCAGGTGCCATTGGCGACTGAGAAGCTCGCCGAAGGCCCCGAGATCGCCGGTCGTCAGCGCGTCCATCGTCTCGTATCCGATCGCGCGTACCGCGTCGAGGTTCTCCTCCATCTTCGACGGCGATGCCCGGCGAGAGGACTCTTCGTTGGCGAGGACTTCCGACGCCGGCCGGCGCAGGCCCGTGTAGAACAGGACGAGATTGTCTTCAACGCAGTGGCGGACGTGCTCGTCGAGCGGCACCGGGATCACGGCAACACTCTCGTCGCCGTGGAACTCGAAGGCCGTCAGACCGCCGATCGCGGCGATGTACTGGTCCTGCTTGCCGATCGGCTCCCCGAGGCGGTCGATCTCGATCTCGCACGCGCGCGCGGCGATCCGCTCGTTCGGCTCGATCTCGTGCCGGTAGGCGTGCAACGCCTTGAGCACACCGACGGTGAACGCACCCGACGAGCCCAGCCCCGGGCCCGCCGGAATGTCCGCCATCGACGAGATCTCGACGGACGATGTCACCCCGGCGGCGAGCATGCACTCGCGAAGCAGCGGGTGCTGCGCGTCTTGCGGATGGTCGACTCGCTCCACTTGTGAGTATTTGAGAAGGATGTCATCGTCGAAGTTCTTGTTCACCGCGATGTACACGTACTTCGAGATAGCGGCAGCGATGAGAAACCCCTTGCCCGCCGCTCGGTAGTACGCGGGGAGGTCGGTGCCGCCACCGCCCAATGAGATGCGCAACGGCGTCCGCGTGATGATCATCGTGCGTAGGCGTCGTCGACGACCTGGAAGGCCGCGATGGCGTCGTCGATGTCGGCACCGACAGCGGGACGGCCGTCGAGGTCCGCGACCACGTCCTCGATCTCCGCGGTCCAGGAGCGGTCAGCCTGCGGCCACTCCCAGGTGGTGGTCATCGGCGGGCCCATCTCGGGAATCATCTCGTAGCAGGTGAGGCGCTCCGTGCCGTAGGTACCACCCAAGCCGCTGATCTCGAGCTTGGCGGTCCGCAGCGCGACCTCGAGCGAGAAGAGATTCTTCCACTCGGTCCACGACGCGTGGAGCCACGCCAGCGCGCCTTTTTCACTGCGGAGGGCGAGGTAGGCGTTGTCCTCCACCTCAATCGGCCAGAAATCCGTGCGGAGCTCCGCGAACGCGAGCTCGACCTCGCCGGTGAGGTACCGAACCATATCGATCAGGTGCAGGCCTTGGTCGACGAGCTCGCCGCCGCCGGAGGCGACGCGCTGCGTCCGCCATTCCTGCTCGTATCCGACGCGCCCGCCGTGACCGTAGCGACCTCGGATGCCGAAGACGGAGCCGTACCGTCCGGAGCTGACGAGCTCGTGCGTCCGCAGCAGGGCCGGATGGAAACGATGGTTGAACCCCACCCGGGCCCGGCACTGAGACCGCGCCGCCGCCTCCCGGATGCCGACGAGCGCGTCGAGGGAGTCGGCGCCGGGTTTCTCGACCAGGACGTGCCGCCCTCGTTCCAGAGCAGCCACGCTGACCGGGGCAAGCGCGTCATTGGAAGTGGCGACAACCACAAGGGAGACACCCGACGCTTCGATCGCGCCCTCGAGCGTCTCGGAAGCCACCGCCCCCCGGATCGAACCGGCGAGTGCCCGGGCCCGCTCCGGGCTCGCGTCGAACACCGACCGGCATTCGACCCCCTCAGGAAGTCCTTCGGCGCGCTTCGCGCCGATTCGGCCGGCGCCGACGATGGCCACTCCGAGACTCATCGACATGCCCCTGGGCTCGTGACTATTCGGAGCTGGACACCGTCACCGACTCCCACTTCGCGGCGCTCGCCGCGAGCTTGGGATGCGAGACGATGAGGTGCCACATGACGGCTTGGAGCCCTTCGGTCTGGGGCGTCACCAGCCCGGCCTCGACCGTCGGGATGACGATGCACGCGTCCGCGAAGCTCGCCAGCACCCCACCGTCGCGACCGACGACGCCGGTGATGCGCGCTCCGCGCTCTTTTGCGAGACGCATGGCCTCGACGAGATTGACGCTGATGTGGCGTTCGACGTCGCCCCCACCGACGGAGAAGACGAACACGCAATCGTCTTCGCGAAGGCGGGACGCGCGGAGCCAGTCCGCGTACGACGCGGCCCAGCCCTCGTCGTTGATTCGAGCGGTGAGCTCGGAGACGTTGTCCGTGACGGCATACGACTCGATGTCACACAGCTTGCGGAAGTCGCAGGCGGCGTGGGACGCATGCCCTGCGCCTCCTCCCGAGCCACAGAGGAACAGCCGGCCGTCCCGCGTCCGGGTCTCGGCCAGCACGTCGACCACGGCCTCGATCTGTGCGCGATCGAGCCGTTCGAGCACCGCAACGGTGTCGCGCAGGAAGCTCTCGCTGAAGGTGGTCATGGTCACAACTCCTGAACGGAGCGATGGTAGTCGTCACGCCGGTCGACGCCCTTTTCGAGCCTCGAGCTCCGCTCGGTTCTCCAGCAGGTAGTCGACGGTGTGCTCGACGGCCTCGCGGATCGTGAAGCGCGGCGTCCATCCGGTCCGCCGGATCCGCGCCGTGTCCAGGAAGATGAACG
>JBKOZX010000164.1:0-6436 GCA_046726115.1 Actinomycetota bacterium
GGCGCCAGTTGCCCCGGTCGGCGGATGTTGGCGCCGACTCGAGGGCGGTACGCCGGAAACTGGCGCCGACTCGGCCAACCCTTGGCCAACCGGGCGCTCCCTACTGTGACCCGCACCACACCGGTCACCAGCCGGCCACCGTCCTCCAGGGAGTGTCATGACCCGGATCAGCCTCACCGTCGACGGAGATCGGGTGACCGACGACGTCGAACCCCGCATGCTGCTCGTGCAGTACCTGCGCGAGCGTCTCGGCAAGACCGGCACCGTGATCGGCTGCGACACCAGCAACTGCGGTGCGTGCACGGTCCACCTCGACGGGCGGAGCGTGAAGTCCTGCTCGATGCTCGCGGTCCAGGCCGACGGGCACGAGATCACCACCATCGAGGGGCTGGCGACCAACGGGCAGTTGCACCCGATGCAGCAGGCCTTCCACGAGAACCACGCGTTGCAGTGCGGGTTCTGCACGCCAGGCATGATCATGCAATCCATCGATCTGCTTGCCGACAATCCGAACCCGACCGAGGACGACGTCCGGCTCGGGCTCGAGGGCAACCTGTGCCGCTGCACCGGCTACCACAACATCGTGCAGGCCGTGCTGGCGGCAGCCGGGAGCTCTGCGTGATCCCGGCGCCGTTCGACTACGTGCGCGCCACGTCGGCCGATGAAGCTGTCGCCGCCCTGGGCGAGCACGGGGACGACGCCAAGCTGCTGGCCGGCGGGATGTCGCTCCTCCCGCTGATGAAGCTCCGCCTCGCGACGCCCACGGTGCTCGTCGACGTCGGCCGTGTGAGCGACCTGTCGTACGTGCGCGACGCCGGCGACCACCTCGCGATCGGCGCGCTCACCAGACATCGTGACCTCGAGACCGACGGCCTGCTCGCCCAGCAGTGCGATGCCCTGCGCGCGGTGGCGTCCGAGGTCGGCGACAACCAGGTCCGGCACCGCGGGACGATCGGCGGATCGGTCGCGCACGGCGATCCCGCGTCGGACCTGCCCGCGCTGCTTCTCGCGCTGGACGCCACGTTCGCCGTGCGCGGGCCGAGCGGGGAGCGGACGATCGGCGCGGACGAGTTCTTCCAGGGATTCCTCGAGACCGCACTCGAGCCTGACGAGCTGCTGACCGAGATCCGGGTGCCGAAGCTTCCCGGCGCAGGATTCTCGTACCAGAAGTTCCAGCGTCGCGCCCAGGATTGGGCCATCGTCGGCGCGATGGCGGTGCGCAACGGCGGCGCGCGGGTCGCGCTCGTGAACATGGGCAGCACCCCGCTGCGCGCCGCCGGAGTCGAAGACGCGCTGGCGGGAGGATCGTCGCTCGGCGACGCCGCCGAACGCGCGGCGGAGGGCACCGAGCCGCCCGCCGATCTCAACGCAACCGCCGAGTACCGCGAGCACCTCGCACGCGTGCTCGTTCGGCGTGCGCTCGAAGCCGCATCCGGTTGACCCAGCCCGACGTCGCGATCGCGATCCTCGCCGCCGGGCGTGGCTCGCGCCTCCGTACCGACGTACCGAAGCCGCTCGTCGAGGCGCACGGGCGTCCGTTGCTGTCCTGGGCACTGGACGCGGCGACCGCCAGCGGGTTGCGCCCGGTCGTGCTCGTCGTCGGGCACAGCGGTGACGCGGTAACCCGAGCCGCAACCGAGGGAGTGCTGGTCGTCCGGTCGCGTCGGTGGCGGCGCGGCATTGCGCGGTCGCTCCGGGCGGCGCTCGAGGCGCTGGACCCGTGGGCCCAGGTCGGAGCGGTCGCGGTCGGGCTCGCCGACCAGCCGCTCGTCGGCCCGGACGCGTACCGCCTGCTCGCGGGCGCGTACCGAGGGGGCGCCGTCCTCGCCGTGGCGACGTACGGGGGCCGTCGAGGGAACCCGGTGCTCGTAGCCAGGTCGCTGTGGGAAGAGGCGAGGAGTCTCGACGGCGACGTCGGCGCGCGCGCCCTGATGGACCACCACGACGTCGTCGAGGTGGACTGCACGGACACGGGGAGCCCGGCGGACGTCGATACGCTCGACGACCTGAGAGACGCCGAGCGCGCGCTCGGTGAACGGGGGACACCATGAACCTCGAGGATGAGTTCCGGGTCGACGTGCCGGTCGACGAGGCGTGGCGCGTGCTCCTCGACGTGGAGCGCATCGCGCCGTGCATGCCCGGAGCGCAGCTGCAGGAGATCGAAGGCGACGAGTTCCGCGGCATCGTCAAGGTCAAGGTCGGGCCGATCACCGCGCAGTACAAGGGGGCGGCGCGCCTCACCGAGGTGGACGACGCCAACCACCGGGCCGTGATCCTCGCCGAGGGCCGCGACACTCGGGGGCAGGGCAACGCGTCGGCGACCGTCACGGCCACGCTGCAGCCGGACGGAGAGGGCACGCGCGTGACGATCGTCAGCGACGTGACCATCACCGGCAAGGTCTCCCAATTCGGCCGGGGGGTGATCTCGGATGTGTCGAGCAAGCTCCTCGCCCAGTTCGTCGACAACCTCGAGCGCAGCGTGCTGTCCGCGCCGGCTCCCGCATCCGAGGCGTCGACGCCCGGGGGGAGCGCGGCGAGCACAGGGCCGCGCAGGGTCGACGCGCCCGAGGCCGAGCCCGTCGACTTGCTGCGCGCCGCGGGCGCGCCGGTATTGAAGCGGCTGGTGCCCACCGTCGCCGGGCTCGTCCTGGTGGTCGCCGCGATCGTCGTGGTGCTCGTCCTGCTGCTGCGCTGAGTCGGGATCCACCACCCGTGGTGGCCGCCCCGGTAGCGTCGAACCCATGTTCGACGCGGCCGGTCCGGTGCTGGGCATCGATCCCGGGGTCTCGCGCTGCGGCTACGGCGCCGTCGCCCGGGGCCCGGGTGGCGCCCTGGCCGCGCAGGCGTGCGGTGTGATCCGTACGGACCCGAAGGCGGAGTTGCCCGACCGGCTCGCCGTGCTCGAAGGCGAGCTGGCCCGGCTCGTACACGATCTCGGTCCGTGCGCCCTGGCGGTGGAGCGGGTGCTCTTCCAGGCCAACACCAGCACCGCGATGTCGGTCGGGCAGGCCAGCGGGTTGGCGCTCGCGATCGCCGGGTGGTCCGGCGTGCCGGTGTTCCACTACAGCCCGAACGAGGTGAAGCTGGCTGTGACGGGCGACGGGCGCGCCGACAAGCCGCAGGTGCAGGCGATGGTGGCGCGTCTGCTCGCCCTCGCGAGCCCACCGAAGCCCGCGGACGCCGCCGACGCGCTCGGCCTCGCGGTGTGTCACCTCGGCTCGGCCGGGCTGCGCAGCGCGGTCGCGGAGGCCGGACCTGACGGCGGCGGGCTGGCGAAGGCCGTGGCCGCCGCCGTGGCGCGGGACGCGGGCGGATGATCGGCTCGGTGCGCGGCGAGGTGCTCGAGCGCGCCGCCACCGGCGAGGTGCTCGTCGACGTCGGCGGGGTCGGCTACCGCGTGCTCGTGCCGCTCGGCGCGATCCCGGCCCTCGAACCCGGGAGCGGCGCCTTCCTGTTCACACACCTCCACGTGCGCGACGACGCGATGATCCTCTTCGGCTTCCCGACACGCGACGAACGCGACACGTTCGAGGTGCTGATCGGAGCGAGCGGCGTCGGCCCCAAGCTCGCGCTCGCGATCCTGTCGGTGCACTCGCCCGGTGTGCTGCGGCGCGCGCTGCTCGACGACGACGTCGGCGCGCTCACGCTGGTTCCCGGCGTCGGGAAGCGCACCGCACAGCGACTGCTCGTCGAGCTCAAGGCGCGACTCGAGGTGCCGGCGCTCGAGCCCACCGATGCCGCGCCCGGCACGACGTCGGCGCGTGCCGAGGTGCGCGAGGCGCTGACCGGGCTCGGGTACCAGGCCGACGAGGTGCGGGACGTGCTGGCGCAGCTTCCGCAGGACGGGCCCGTCGAGGACCTCCTGCGCGAGGCGCTGAAGCTGCTGGCGGTGACGCGTGTCTAGGGAGGAGCTGCTGAGCCCGGCCGCCGACCCGGTCGAGCGGGCCGAGGAGACGACGCTCCGGCCTCGGGTACTGGCGGAGTTCGTCGGCCAGGAGCGCATCAAGGAGCACCTCGAGATCCTGCTCAGCGCGGCGAAGCAACGCGGTCAGGCCGTCGACCACCTCCTGTTCGCCGGCCCGCCCGGTACCGGGAAGACGTCCCTTGCCGGGATCGTCGCCGCCGAGCTCGGTGTCGGGCTCCGCATCACGAGCGGCCCCGCGCTCGAGCGTGCCGGCGACCTGGCCGCCATCCTCACGAACCTCGACGACGGCGACGTGCTGTTCATCGACGAAGTCCACCGCCTCCCGCGCGCGGTCGAAGAGGTGCTGTACCCGGCGATGGAGGACTTCCAGCTCGACATCGTCATCGGCAAGGGGCCCTCGGCGCGCTCGATCCGCCTCGACTTGCCGCGCTTCACCCTGGTCGGCGCTACGACCCGAACCGGCCTCATCACCGGTCCGCTGCGTGACCGGTTCGGGCTCGTGGCCCGCCTCGACTACTACGCGGCCGAGGATCTGGTGACGATCCTGAAGCGCGCCGGCGGGATCCTCGGCGTTCCGCTCGAACCTGGCGGCGCCCGCGAGATCGCGGGCCGCGCCCGCGGCACCCCGCGCGTCGCCAACCGGCTGCTCAAGCGCGTGCGCGACTACGCCGAGGTGCGGGGCGACGGCACGGTGAGCGCAGCGACGGCGCGCGACGCACTGACCCTCTTCGAGGTCGACGAGCGCGGCCTCGACAAGGTCGATCGCGCCATCCTGACCGCACTGTGCGAGACGTTCGCCGGACAACCCGTCGGGCTCAACACGCTCGCGGTCGCGGTCACTGAAGAGTCCGAGACCGTGGAGGACGTGTACGAGCCGTTCCTCCTCAAGGAGGGCTTCCTCCAGCGGACGCCGCGCGGCCGGGTCGCGACCGCCGCTGCGTTCGCGCACCTCGGTCTCCACGCGCCCGTCGACTCGGACGGCCCGAGCCTGTTCGAGCCTTGACGATCTCCTCTGGCGCCGCCGAAAGCTCCGGCTCTGCGTCGGCGGTCGGCAAAGCCGCCGCCGCGCCCGTAGCGCGCGACCGGGATCGGCCAGAAGCCGTCCGGTAGCATCGATCTCCGGCTCCGGCCCGACCGCGAGCCACATCGCATGCCTGTAGCGCTCCTCTACCTCGGAATCCTCGTCGTCGCGTTCCTGCTGCTGATCGTGCGGCCGCAGCGGAGGCAGATGGCGGCGCATCGCGCCCTGGTGGCGAGCCTGGAGGCCGGCGACGAGGTCGTCACCTCGGGCGGCATCTACGGCACGATCAAGGCGATCGACGACGAGGGGATCCTCGACCTCGAGGTCTCGCCGGGGGTCGTGCTCCGCGTGGCGCGGGGCGCGATCGCGCAGCGCACCGGGCCCGAAGAGGTCGAGAAGCCGCCGAACGACGGTGCGGACGACGGCCGCGCCGATGGCGGCGGTGACGGCGCTCGCGGCGGAACGTGACGATGCGCAAGTACTGGACCTACCTCATCGCCTCCGTCACCGTCGTGCTGATCGCGTTCGCCGCGACCCTGATCGTCGGCAACAAGCCGGTCCTCGGTCTCGACCTGCAGGGTGGCATCTCCGTCCGACTCTTCCCGGCGGGGAAGTTCACCTCGAGCTCCCTCGACACGGCCAAGAACATCATCGACCGGCGCGTGAACGGTCTGGGCGTCTCCGACGCCGAAGTCACGCGCGAGGGCAACAACATCGTCATCGACCTTCCCGGTGTGAAGGATCGCGACAAGGCGAAGCGCCTCGTCGGACGGACGGCGGAGTTGAACTTCCGGCCCGTGCTGGCCGATCTGCCGGCCGAGGCGAAGGGGACTCCACCCGCCGACGACGCGACGAAGGCCGCGATCGCGTCGTGTGACTCGACTGCGATCGGGTCGCTGACGTCGATTCCCAGCACGCCGGCCTCTGAGGACAAGGCGTCCGCGTGCGTCGTGCTCCCGGGCCGGCAGCAGGAGAAGCAGCAGATCCGCTACCTCCTCGGCCCCGCCGCGTTGACGGGGAAGGACACGTCGGGCGCGAAGTCCGAGTTCCTCCAGGGGCAGGGGTACGCCGTCTCGCTGAACCTCAAGGGTTCGGGCCAAGACAAGTTCAACAAGCTCGCGGGGGAGTCCTTCTCCAAGCAGCCGCCGCAGAACAGCGTCGCGATCGTGCTCGACGGCGTGGTCCAGTCGGCACCGCGTTTCCAGACGGCCAACTTCGGCTCCGGGCCCGTCCAGATCACAGGGAGCTTCACGCAGGGCGAGGCCGGTGACCTCGCGAACATCCTCCAGTACGGCGCGCTACCGGTGCGCTTCGACGAGAAGCAGCAAACGGTCGAGAGCGTGTCGCCCACGCTCGGGAGCGACCAACTCAAGTCGGGAATAGCGGCCGGCATCGTCGGGCTCGCGTTGGTGGCGATCTACATGCTCCTGTACTACCGGCTGCTTGGCGTTGTCGTTCTCGTCGGATTGGGTCTGAGCGCGGGCGCGACG
>JBKOZX010000165.1:0-3030 GCA_046726115.1 Actinomycetota bacterium
GCTGCCCGGGATGGTCGCGCGCGGCCACGGCGTCGTGCTGAACGTCTCGTCAGACACCGGCCGCGCGCCGGGGCCGGGCGAGCCTGCGTACGCGGCGTCGAAGGCGGCGCTCAGCGCGTTCACGGAGAGCCTGTCGTACCAAGTCGAGGACCGCGGCGTCCGCCTTCACGTCCTGTACCCCGGCTACGTCCCCACGCCGATGACGGCGGGTTCCGATCCCGCGAAGGTGCCGTGGTTCGTGCGCCGCACCGAGGACCAAGTCTCGCGGGCGGTGCTCCGCGGACTCGGCAGGTCTCGTGTCGAGATCGACGCAACGTACGTCGCGCGCCTCGCACCGGTCGCCCGTGCGCTCGTCCCCGGCGCGTACCGCCGCGGCGTCAAGTCGTTCACCCCGAGCTGACGGTCATGCGGGACCTCCTCGGCATCGATGTCGCGACCGACCCGGCGGCGTGGCGTGCGCTTGGCTTCGCCGTCGACGACCGCGGCGTGTGCCCCGTCGACGGCGTCGCCATCCAGCTCGGGAGTCCCGGGCGCAAGATCAGCGGCTGGGCCCTGGCCGACGTGCCCGTCGGCGTCGATGTGGACGGGCTGCCCACCGTCCCGGCACCGCCATCGCCTGGACTCGCGTCCCATCCGAACGGGACGATCGAGGTCGACCACCTCGTCGTGATGTCACCGGATCCAAACAGGACGATCAAGGCGTTGGCGGAGCACGGTGTCGAGCCGCGCCGCCAACGGCAGACCGACCAGTACGGCCCGCCGTTCACGCAGACGTTCTTCCGGCTCGGCGGTCCGATCCTCGAGCTCATCGGGCCCGAGAAGCCCGCGGGGCCCGAGGCGGCCCGGTTCTACGGCATCGCGTTCACGGTTCGCGACCTCGACGCCACCGCCGCGCTCCTCGGCGCGCGGCTCGGCCGGATCAAGGACGCGGTCCAGCCGGGCCGGCGCATCGCGACGCTGCGTCGCGACGCGGGCGCCGGCATCCCGCTGGCCTTCATGTCACCCGGCGACGACGGCGCCGAGGTCAGGACGTTGCGGGCTCAGTAGCCCATGCCGCCCGAGCTCGCGGACGAGGCGGTCGTCGTGGCGGTCGGGGTCGACGCGGCGGGCCCGGACGACGACGTCGCGCCGCCGGTGTTCACGGTGTCACCGTTCTTGGAGAAGAACGCGCCTTGCATGCCCTGGTTCGTCCCAGTCGGCCCGTGGAACCGGCAGTAGAAGTTCGTGGCGCCGCTCGCAGGAAGCGTGACCGTGACCGTCGCCTTCTGGTCGGGATTGAGTGTCTGATCGATACCGAGCGCGTCAATGGTGAATGTGTGCTGCGTCTTCCCTTCGTTCTTCAGCGACACCGTGACCGTCGTCCCCGGCTTCGCCTTCAGGAACGTGGACTTGAAGTAGAAGTCGTCCGCCTCGACCGAGACCTTCCCCTTCTTCACCGTCGTAGTGCCCTTGTTGGTGACCTTGCCTTGCAACGTCACCGGCGGCTTCGACTTCGTGGGCGCGCCGGCGAACGCCGTGCCGCCGGCGAGCGCGGTGGCGGCGATCACCGCTCCGCTCAGGGCGAGAAGCTTGCGCATGGGATCTCCTACCTCGGTCGATAGCTGCCCGTTCCTACGGTGTGGGCTCCGGAATGGATTGCCCTCTGGGCCTCTTCCTCAAACGCGCCCCAGAGGGAGGAGTGCCGATCGGCACGTATCCTCGGGCCTCCCAATCCCGAGGAGTACGCAACGATGCCGTGGGACAGATCGAGGACGGTCCATCCGGGCTGGCTCGCCGTCGAGTTCGGGACCTGCGTCGGCGTGTGGACTGTGGTGACGTTCCTGCTCGCGCGTTCGGTCAGCGGCCCCGGATTCGTCAGCGCCGTCGTCACAGGATCCGTACTCGCCGGCGTCACCTGGGCAACCGTGAAGCTCGGCTGGCGTGAGACGCCCCGGCCGCCGGGCTCGCAGAGCAGCCAGCCGGCTTCCTAGCGCGGGTCTTGGCGATCGAGGTTCCAGTGTCGGACGACCGTGCACATGTATCCCGAGTCCGGACGCGGGAGCATGGCGAAGCGGCTGATCGCGCGTTGTCCGCCTTCGTGGTCGGTGTACAGCAGGTCGACGGTCAGGCGCAGGCGCGCCTCGATGGCGCGCACCATGTCGGGGTACACGTCGTCGCCGATGTCCCGGATGGCTCCCTGCCAGAAGCCGACATCCCCGGGCGGCACGTACAGGTCCCTCGTCTGACGACGGAAGGCGTCAGGATCACTGTGCGGCCGTTCGGCGGTACGCCCCCCCGGGTCCTGTGCGGCGTTCGGAAGCCATCCCTGCAGCACCGCGATCCCGGCGCCGACGTTGCGCAGCGACATGGTCAGGAGGAGGTTCCCATCGACGATCTCGGCGGTGGCGCCACCCCCGGGGACCTTCGTCCAGTGGTCGTCCTGCCAGCCGATCTTCTCCGGCGGGTCCTGAAGGCGCGAGTTCACGAGCACCGGGCGCAGTCCGATCTCCCGTGTCTGCTCCGCGATCGCGGCAGAGCGGTTGGCGGAGCGCACGGCCGAGTACGTCGCCGCCGCGAGCACGAGCGTGCCGCCGGCGGTGGCAAGCGACGAGATCGTCGCCCAGTCGGCCATCCCGGAAGGCTATGCCGACGGGTGCCGCGTCCGGTCAGCCGGTGAACCGCGGGACCGGTTGCGACGGCGTGGGCCGCGGCCGTGGCGCTGATCTAGTCACAGGCCCGGCGACGCCGACGTACGTCACCATCTCGTAGCCGCCCGGGTTGGTCTGAATCGGGACTTCCTTCCAGTTGTTGCACAGCCAGACGTTCCCGGACGGGTCGACGGCGACACCGGTGTTGCGCACGAGGCCGTCGAAGCCGTAGCCCGTGACGGCCGGGGAGATCGCCTGGCCCGTGACGAATCCGGCAGGACACTTCGACGGGTCGGCGCCGCAGAAATGCGACAACCGCTGCCCGGCGAAGTTCGCCACCCAGACGGTGTCGTTGCCGTCGACCGCGATACCCCACGGGATCGTCAGACCACCACCGGTGAAG
>JBKOZX010000166.1:0-4323 GCA_046726115.1 Actinomycetota bacterium
GAGCGAGCCCCCGTTCGCGACTACCGGTAGCCGGTAGCCGGAGCGCGTCCGGGCAGCGGCTACTTCAGCTGACCGAGCTCCGGCTCGGGGGTCGAGCCCGGGTGGCGGGCCTCCGCCACCGCCGCCCACAGGTCGGTGGCGGTGAACGCGCCGACGAAGGCGGCGCACACGACACCGGCGCTGTCGGCGACGACGGTCGTGGGGATGCCGGCGATCTCGTACCGACGGTGCAGGTCGGGCTGCTTGTGGTACTCGATCTCGCACGTGGCGACGTCCGCCGACTCGAGGACGGCCATCTTCGCCGGGAGCCCCACGCACGAGTCGCACGTGGTCGACGAGAACAGCGCTACGAGCCACGGCGCCTCGGCCCGCACGAAGTCGTTGCGATCGAGCTGACGGGGCACCGGGTAGACGTCCCGCGGGGGCGGGGCGGGCCGGCGCCGCTGGAGCACGAACGCGACGCCTCCCGCGACGGCGATGAGCGCGACCGCGAGGACGATGCGAACGAGCACGAGGCGAATCTACCGACGGCGGTCGGGCGGTTGGCCATCCTGCAAGACTCCCGCCGTGAGCCACGCGGCCGAGGATCCCGCGCCGCCGACACCGGAGGTCGGCTCCGCGCCGTCGAGGCCGGCGCGCGTCGGCGCGTGGCCGATGTGGGTGCTGGGCCTCGTCGTCCTCATCGACCAGATCGACCAGAACCTCGTCCGGGGTGTCGTCCCCCAGCTGAAGAGCGACTTCGGCATCGACGACTTCGGCATCGGCGTGCTCATCTCCGCGTTCGTGCTGGTCAACGGGATCGTCACGGTGCCCGCGGGGTACCTCGCCGACCGGTGGAACCGCACCCGCACGATCGGCCACACCGTCGTCGCGTGGAGCGGCATCACGATGCTCACCGCCGCGTCGCAGAACTTCGGTCAGCTGCTCGCGGGACGCGCGCTGCTCGGGTTCGGGCAAGCAGTGACGGAGCCGTCGGCCAACAGCCTGATCTCCGACTACTACCCCACCGAGCAGCGCGGCGCCGCGTTCTCTGTGCAGCAGATCATGGGCATCATCGGGTTCGGCGTCGGGATCGCGCTCGGCGGCGCCATCGGCTCCCAGTTCGGCTGGCACTGGGCGTTCATCGTCGTCGGCCCGCCCGGGTTCGTGATCGCCGCGATCGCGTACCGGCTCCGTGAGCCGCGCCGCGGGCACGGAGATCGCCTGCACCTCGGGATCACCGACGACCCGCCGGAGGAGGAGCATCCCCGCCTTTTCGAGCACGGGATCCGCCGGTTCCTCGTCGACATGGTCACCGGCCTGCGGGACGACCTGAAGGTGATCTTCTCGATCCCGACGCTCAAGTTCGCACTGGTCGGCGTCGGCGCGTTCATGTTCACGCTCACCGGGGTCGGCGCCTGGCTCCCCGAGTTCCACCGGCGGTTCTCGGGGCTGACGCAGGGGCAGGCGACGGCGGCAGTCGGTGTGATCGTGCTCGCGGGCGGTATTCCAGGGCTGCTGGTCGGAGGGTCAATCGCCGATCGATACGCGCAGCGGATCCGTGGCGCGCGCGTGGTGATCCCGACGTACTGCATCGCGACCGGCACGGCCTTGTTCACGATCTCCTACCTGCCGATGCCGTTCGCCGTCTCACTCACGCTCGAATTGGCCGGCATGTTCACGCTGTGGATCGCGGTCCCCGGGCTACGCGCCGGCCTCGCCGACGCGGTCCCCGCTCACCTGCGCGGTGCCGGCTTCGGCGCGTTCAATCTCGTATCGATCGTCTTCGGCGCGGCGGCGGCGCCGATCATCGTCGGCGCGCTCGCCGACGTGTTCAACCTCCGGATCGCGTTCCTGCTCGTGTCGCCCCCGGTGTTCCTGGGCGCGTACGTGCTCTATCGCGCTCGCGATCATCTCGACGCCGACGCCGCCAAGATCTTCGAGGCCGTCGTCCGGGCGATGCAGCAGGATCAGGAGCACCCCTAGCGGCCGTTGTCACGGAAATGCGCGGCAAAGGTGCGTTTCGTGACAACGCTCGGTTAGCCCGGCTCGGGGTCGGCGACTCCGGGCGCAAGGGACGCGGCGCTGGGCCCGAGGATGCGGCGGAGGGCGACGACCGCCGCGTCGGCACGGATGGCCACGATCTGGTCGGGCTGCACGCCGAGCGCAGTCAGATCGAACGTCACCTGCTTCCCGGCGGGCACCGGCAGCGCGTTCGCGCCCGCGGACTGGTCGGCGCCGCCGGCTCCGGGGGTGAGGAGGCGGACGGTCGTGCGAGTGCGGCCGGGGTTCACCACGCTGATCGTGGAGCCGCTCTCGGGCGTGATCCGGCCGACCGCGAACGCCCAGCCGCGCGTAGCCGCTGGCGCACCGAGCGCGGTTGCCGCGCCGGCACTGGGCGACGGCGATGTCCACGACGCGAGCTCTTCGACGACGACGGGTGTGGGCCGGGTGGTCCGCACCGTGACCCCGAACGGCGTACCGGACGCGGCGAGCGGCGCGAGGTCGATGACCACCGCCGATTGACCGCCCACCGGCGTCGTCGACCCGCTCACCCCGCCCTGGCCCTCGAAGCGGGGCGTGACCTCGACCTCGGTGGTGGTGGTATCGAAGTTGGCCACAACCACGGCGTGCGACGCGCCGTCCTCGGGGATGACGCCGGGGATCGTCCACGACGACGCCGGGCTCGGCGCGCCGAGCGACAGCGTGATGCCGTGGCGCGTCTCGTTGTCGGACGTGAACGCCAGCGACTGCTCGGCGACGACGCGCCCCGTCCGGACGTGCACGTGCGTCCCGATCGTGGCCTGGCGGCGCACGAAGTTGCCGATCGGAACCGTGAGACGACTGCGGCGCGGAACGACGAGCGATTGGAGCTCGGCCGGGGCGGCGTTGCCGGTGTCGGTCGCGAACGTCACGTTGACGATGGCGTCGTCGGCGAACGGGTTGAACAGCGCAGCGAACTGGTCCGCGCCGCGCTCGGTCGTGCCGGCGGCGAAGTACCAGTCGCGCCCGGCGCTCCGCGTGCACGGCCCGACCGCGACGTCGTTCTGGGCCTCGATCTCGTGCTCGACGACCGAGCGGCCGCCGAAGACCTCGACGACCACCCCGGACCCGACGAGGTTGCCCGCGTCGTCCGGCTGCTCCGGCGCCTCGAGCACGCTCGACACGGGGAGACGCACCTGGCCGCCCTTGCGCACCGTCACCCGCCGCGTCGCCGGCTCCTGCTTCCCGCCCGGCATCACCGTGACGTCAGCGCGGGCGTCGGTGTCCCCCACGTTCGCGATCCAGATCGTCTCGTCGGCGCGTCCGCCGGGCGATCCGGTGCCTTCGGCGCAGTACCACGTGGCCGAGGCAGCATCGGGCTCGGGCACGGTCGGCAGGGCGGCCGCGATCGCACTACCGGCGGTCGTGGTCCCGGGTGCCGACGTGGTGCCGCCGTTGACGGCCAACACGACCGCCACCGCGATGCAGCCGGCGATGACCACGAGCACCGGGATACGCCGGCCTTCGTGTCCGGGCCCGCGCGGGGGCGGAGCATTGCGGCGACCCGGCGGGCGGCGCGGCGCTTGCCGCGGAGCGTTCACAGGTTCGGCCTCTTGATCCGCGGGGGGCGGGGCGGCCGGCTGGCGCGGCCGCGCCACGCCACGATGAGGAACACGGCCACGAGCGCGACCTCGAGCGCGATCACGCCATACCGGCGCAGTTGCCCGTCGTACCGGATCGACACCGACTCGCGTGCGGGCACCGTGAATCCGTTGGCCCAACCGAACGGCTCGGCGTGGCGCAGGCCGCGGCCGCCGGCGGACGCGCTCCAGTCACCGTCGTACGCCTCGCTCCACAGCGCGAGGCCCGGCCCGGTCGGCGAGGAGTCGGACGGCGCTCCCCTCACCGCGGTGACACCACCGATGTCGGCTCGCAACGCAGCCTCGGTCGGGTTCTTCGATCGCAGGGGGACCTTGTCGGCGTCGGCGCGCCGCACGGTGCCGGGCGTCGGGATCCACGCCGTGTTCTCGTAGAGCGCGAGGCCCGAAGGCGACTCGAGGCGGGCGAGGTCGAGTTGGTTGTCGAGCGCGGCCGGCAGGCGGCCGGGCGGCGTCTGGCGGGGCGCGCCCGGCCCCGCTCGGGTGGGCATGGCGACGTAGCGGACGCTCATCGGGGCCACCAGGTGCCCGAGGCGCGCGGTGCGTCCTTTGGAGGCGAGATCGACCGCGTCGCCGACGAGCCCATCGGCCCGTTCGGCGGGCGCGCGCCACAGCTCGGTCGCCTCACCCGAGCCGTTCCGCGTCAGCACGAAGCCCGTCCCGTCCTTGGCGACGAACGGGTCGAGGGGCAGCACATCGGGGT
>JBKOZX010000167.1:0-6776 GCA_046726115.1 Actinomycetota bacterium
GGACCCGCGAGCGCGACCTCGGGCCCAGATTGCCGCTACCGCTCGATAACCCGATGCCTCGCGCGGAGGACCGCCGCGACCGCAAGGAGCGACAGGCGCATCAGGAACGTCCGGACGAGCAGGAACGTCAGCAACGTCCGAAGGCGGAGGAACGTCAGGAGAGGCAGCAGGGACAGGAACGGCAGGAACGACAAGAGCGTCAGCAGCCCCGGCAGCATGACGCGCCCGCGCCGACGCCCGCCGCCGCGGCCACACCCGACCCCGCGCCGGCGCGGGACGCAGGTCTCACGCGCCGCGAGCTCGCGCGCGCCGCCGGGCTCGAGGACTGGCAGATCACCGAGCTCGAGTCCTTCGGTCTGCTGTCGCCGGTCGCGTACACGGGCAACGACGCACGCTTCGACGAAGAGGGACAGGCGATCGCCAAGGCGGCGGCGGGTTTCTACGCGCACGGGATCAGCGCCCGTCACCTGCGGATGTACAAGAACTTCGCCCAGCGCGAGGCCGATCTGTTCGAGCAGGTGCTGCTGCCGTACCTGCGCCAGCGCAACCCGGCGTCGCGCGTCAAGGCGCAGGAGGAGATGGCATCCCTGTCGAAGCTCGGGCGCGCCCTGCGCTCGGCGTTGCTCGTCCACGCGGTGCGCGATTCGCTGACCGAGTGACCGAGCGAGACGCGATCCGGGGGGAGCCGCCGCCCACCGTCCTCGTCGATCAGCAGGCCATCGCCGCCCACGTCGAGCGCATCGCGGGCCAGATCGTCGACGATCATCCCGGGGGAGTGGTACTGGTCGGCGTGCTCAAGGGAGCGTTGATCTTCCTCGCCGACCTCGCCCGCGCCATCACCGGGATCGAGGTCGCCGTCGACTTCCTTGCGATCTCGCGTTACGCGCCCGATTCCGGTCGCGTCCGCATCCTCAAGGATCTCGACCTGGATGTAGACGGGCGCGCAGTCGTTCTCGTGGAGGACATCGTCGACACCGGGCTCACGCTCGCGTACCTCCTGTCGCACGTCCGGCAACGCTCGCCGCGCTCGCTCGAGGTGTGTTCGCTCCTCGACCGCCCCGCCCGCCGCATCGTCCCGCAGACCGTGCGCTACGTCGGGCAGGAGATCGAAGACGTGTTCGTGCTCGGGTACGGCCTCCACCACGCCGACTTGTATCGAAATGTTCCGTACATCGTCGAGGCCGACCGGCGCGTCGTGCTGGATCGTCCGGCGGCCTACGTCGATGCCCTCTACGGCGGCTCTGCGATCAGTGCTGCGCCGTAGAGCCGTCGTTCTGCCCGCGAAAGCGGGTGGTAGATTGAACACTCCCCGGATCTACGGAGGCAGTGCGTGATCCGACTGTCGCTGGTGGGCGTCCGAGTCGAGGTTCCCACGAACCAGCCGATCGTCCTCCTCCGCGAGGACGACGGGCAGCGGTACCTGCCGATCTTCATCGGGCCGCCGGAAGCAACCGCCATCGTCTACGCCCTCCAGGGCATGGAGACGCCGCGGCCGATGACGCACGATCTCTTCAAGAGCGTGCTCGACGACATGTCGATCCGGCTCCAGCAGGTCGTCATCACCGAGCTCCACGACGGCACCTTCTACGCCGAGATCGAGCTCTCGGGGAACGGCACCGCCTACCGGATCTCCTCCCGACCCTCGGACGCGATCGCGCTCGCGGTGCGCTACGAGGATGCGGTCCCGATCTTCGCCGACGAGGCGGTCCTCGACGAGGCCGGCGTGCTCTTCGAGAACGACGAAGAAGAGGAGCAGATCGAGCAGTTCCGGGAGTTCCTCGACCAGGTCCGCCCCGAGGACTTCGCCCAGTAGGGGCTGCCGCCGGGGGCGGAGGCGAGGAACGTTGACCGGCCACCCGGGGGTGTGTACCGTCACACGGGCGTAACTACGCGTTTGTTACTCGCGGGCCGGTCCGGCGCCCGCAGTCCGAGACGGAGCGTCCGATGGCTGAGGGCACGGCACGGGGCATTGCAGGCGGCACGGTGCAGGGGTCGCTCGACGCCGCGCTCACGAGCGACGACGGAGCCGAGGATTCCGGGTACCGCGGCCCCCAGGTCTGCACAATCGTGGGCATCTCGTACCGGCAGCTCGACTACTGGGCCCGTACCGACCTCGTCCGTCCGTCGCTGGCCGACGCGCGGGGGAGCGGTACGCAACGCCGATACTCGTACCGTGATCTCGTCCGGCTCAAGGTGATCAAGAACCTGCTCGACTCGGGCGTGAAGCTGCAGGCGGCGCGCAAGGCGATCGAGTACATCCGCGATGACCTGGGCGACGACTGGGCTTCGGCGAGCCTGGTGCTCAACGGCACCAACTCGGTCCTCGTGCGCACGGGCGACGATCTCATCGACGTCGTGCGTCAAGGTCAGGGCGTTTTGAACATCGTCTCGCTGGGTCAGGTGATGGACGAGCTGCAGGCGAGCATCCACGATCTCGCCGACGTGACGACAAACGCCGCCGCCGCGCACCCTGCGGGCAGCGCGCGCAGCTCGACGGCCGCCGAGGGCGGCTGACGGCGAGTGCACATGAGTGAGGCGCCGCTCCCGCACGAGGACGTTCGCTTTGCTCACAACTCGGAGCGTCAGTTCGCCAAGCTCCTCGACTTCTACGGCATCGAATGGCAGTACGAGCCGCGCACGTTCACCTTGGAGCGCGATCGCGACGGCCGTCCCGCGCAAGCGTTCTCACCTGACTTCTACCTGCCGGCGTACGACCTCTACATCGAGATCACGACGCTCAACCAAAAGCTCGTGACGAAGAAGAACCGGAAGGCGCGCCGGCTACAGGAGCTGCATCCCGAGGTACGGGTCAAGGTGCTCTATCAGCGTGACTACCTGCACCTTCTCGTGAAGTACGGGCTCGAGCCGCCGTCGCAGCTCAGCGACCAGCTCGGCGAGGGTGGCCCGCTGCGGCTCGACGTGGATTCGGGTACGGCGTCGCGGCGCTCGCCGAGACGGCCCGCGTCGGAAGCCGAGTCCGCGTAGTTCGATCACGGCAGGCGCGGCCTAGGCTGCCGGCCGCATGAGCGAGCCGGAACAGCAGTTGCGTCACAGCCCGCTGGATGCAGAGCACCGCGCGCTCGGCGCTCGAATGGCGCCGTTCGGCGGGTGGGAGATGCCGATCCAGTACTCGGGTGTGCTCGAAGAGCACCGGGCATGCCGCGAGCACGCGGTCGTCTTCGACGTGTCGCACCTCGGCTCCGTACGTGTCACCGGACCGGGCGCATACAGCATGCTCCAGTGGGCGCTCACGAACGATCTCGGCCGCATCGAGCCGGGCCGGGCGCAGTACACGCACCTCCTCGACCCCGACGACGCGCACGTTGTCGACGACATCATCGTCTGGTGGGTGCGGGAGGACGAGTTCCTCGTGATGCCGAACGCCTCGAACACCGCGCCGTTGGTCGCCGCGCTCGAGGAGGCGGCGCGCGACCACGCCGACGGCCTGTGCACGGTCGAGGATGTCACCGAGAGTCGCGCCGTCCTGGCCGTGCAGGGCCCCGACGCTCGCACGGAGCTCGCGAGGATCGATGCCCAATGGTCGGACGTGCCCCGGTTCGCCGTGCGCCCGGCCGTGTTCGACGGGCAGCCGGGGTGGGTCGCCGGCACGGGCTACACGGGCGAGGACGGCGTCGAGGTGCACGTCCCCGCGGCGGTGGCGCCCGCGTGCTGGCGCCGATTGGTCGACACCGGGATCCGGCCGGCCGGGCTGGGCGCGCGCGACACCCTGCGGCTCGAGGCGGGTCTCCCGCTCCACGGGCACGAGCTCGGCCCCGGCATCACGCCGTTGCAAGCGGGCCTGTCATGGGTCGTCCGCTTCGACAAGGGCGAGTTCCGGGGGCGCGCGCCGCTGCTGGCCGAGCGTGAGCGAGGCGTTCACCGACGCTTGCGTGGGCTCGTGCTCGAGGGACGCCAGATCCCACGCACCGGCTACCCCGTCCACGCGGCGGAGGAGCGCGTCGGCGAGGTGACGAGCGGAAACTTCTCGCCCGTGCTCGAACGGGGTATCGCGCTCGCCTTCCTTCGGCCCGACCTCGACGTCGGCGCCTCGGTCACCGTCGACATCCGCGGCCGTCCGGCGCCGGCGACGGTGGCCAGGACGCCCTTCGTCCGGCACGGCAACTAACCTCGCGGGAAACGCCGTCGAACCCGAGCGGGAGAGACCCCTGGTGGCACCTAGCCGGGGGAGCCGAAGGAGCAACCTCCCCGGAAACTCTCAGGCGAACGGACCGCTCGGGCGAGGTACCTCTGGAGAGCAGGCCCGGTTGTGCACGGGCCTCACCGACGGGGAAAGCCGGGCCGCTACTGGCCAGGCGAATCTCTCAGGTTCCGGGACAGAGCGGGGAACGGCCACGAGGTTCGTGGCAACCGCAGACCGGCACGCTGTGATGCCGAGCGAGGAACCGGAGGAGCGATGGCACCCGAGCAGTCCCTCCCTGAGCTGGAGGCGCCCGACCGCTTTGTCGGACGCCACGTGGGCCCCGACTCGGACGAGCAGGCCCGCATGCTCGACGCGCTCGGCCTGGCGTCGCTCGAGCAGCTGATCGACCACGCCGTCCCCGACAGCATCCGCACAGGCGAGGCGCTGCGGGTCCCGGCGGCCCGCAGCGAGACCGACGCCGTCGCGCGCCTCCACGATCTCGCGCAGCGCAACGAGGTCTTCACGTCGCTCATCGGGATGGGCTACTCGGACACGATCACGCCGCCGGTGATCCTCCGCAACGTGCTCGAGGACCCTGCGTGGTACACGGCGTACACGCCGTACCAGCCCGAGATCTCACAGGGGCGTCTCGAGGCGTTGCTCAACTTCCAGACGATGGTGAGCGACCTCACCGGGATGGAGATCGCCAACGCGTCCCTGCTCGACGAGGCGACCGCCGCCGCCGAGGCGATGGCAATGTTCCGCCGCCTCAACCCCACCGCAGGCTCGACGTTCCTCGTCGACGCCGACTGCCATCCGCAGACGATCGACGTGGTGCGGACCCACGCCGAGCCGATCGGCGTCGAGGTGGCCGTCGTGGACCCCGACGCCGAGATCCCCACCGCCGGCGTCTTCGGCGCGCTGCTCCAGTACCCGGGCAGCAGCGGGTCGGTACGCGACCTGCGCCCGGCGACAGACCGGCTCCACGCGGCGGACGCGCTGGTAGCGGTGGCCGGCGATCTCCTCGCGCTGACCTTGCTCACCCCGCCGGGCGAGATGGGCGCCGACGCGGTCGTCGGCTCGACGCAGCGATTCGGAGTGCCGCTCGGCTTCGGCGGCCCGCACGCGGCGTACTTCGCCACGCGCGACGCGCACAAGCGATCCATGCCGGGACGCCTGGTCGGCGTGTCGGTCGACGCCGCCGGACGGCCGGCTTTCCGCCTCGCGCTCCAGACGCGCGAGCAGCACATCCGGCGTGAGAAGGCGACGAGCAACATCTGCACCGCGCAGGTGCTCCTGGCGGTGATGGCAGGGCTGTACGCGACGTATCACGGATCGGACGGGCTCCAGCGCATTGCAACACGGGTCCACCGGCTGACGGCGATCCTCGCCGAAGGCCTCCGCGCCGCGGGCGTCGAGGTCGTGACCGAGCGCTTCTTCGACACGATCACGGTCCGGGTCCCCGGCCGGGCCGAGCACGTCGCCTCCCGTGCGCGTGAGCGGCACATCAACCTGCGCGTCGTCGACACCGATACCCTCGGCATCGCGCTCGACGAGACCACAACCCGTGACGTCGTCGAGCGGGTCTGGGACGCGTTCGGTGCCCACGCGTCGGTGGCGGGGCTCGACCGCCGGGCACCGCACTTCATCCCCGAGGACCTGGCCCGCACGTCGGAGTTCCTCACGCATCCGGTGTTCCACCGGCACCATTCCGAGACCGAGATGTTGCGCTACCTACGGCGCCTCGCCGACCGCGACCTGGCGCTGGACCGCACGATGATCCCCCTCGGGTCGTGCACGATGAAGCTCAACGCGACCAGCGAGATGCTGCCCGTCACGTGGCCCGAGTTCGCAGAGCTCCATCCGTTCGCGCCGCTCGACCAGGCCCGGGGATACCTGCAGCTGTT
Source organism: Actinomycetota bacterium (assembly GCA_046726115.1). Lineage (GTDB taxonomy): Bacteria > Actinomycetota > Acidimicrobiia > IMCC26256 > JACDBD01 > JALZAA01. The sequence goes on from JBKOZX010000167.1 coordinate 6,049, forward strand.
CGCCGAGCTCGAGGCGTGGCTGTGCGAGATCACCGGGTACGACGCGGTGTCGCTCCAGCCCAACGCGGGGTCGCAAGGTGAATTCGCGGGGTTACTCGCGATCCGCAAGTACCAAGAGAGCCGCGACCAAGGTGGACGCGACGTCTGTCTGATTCCGGCGTCGGCGCACGGGACCAACGCCGCGAGCGCGTCCATGGCGGGGATGCGCGTCGTCGTCGTCGAGTGCGACGAGGACGGCAATGTCGACTTCGACGACCTGAAGTCGAAGGCGCACGACCACGCCGACCGACTGGCGGCATTGATGGTCACGTACCCGTCGACCCACGGCGTGTTCGAGCACCGCATCGTCGACATCTGCGCCGTCGTGCACGAGTTCGGCGGGCAGGTGTACCTCGACGGCGCGAACCTCAATGCGCTGGTCGGCGTGGCGAAGCCGGGCGAGTTCGGCGCCGACGTCTCCCATCTCAACCTGCACAAGACGTTCTGCATCCCTCACGGCGGGGGAGGGCCGGGCGTCGGGCCGGTAGCGGTGCGCGCGCATCTCGCGCCCTTCTTGCCCGGCCACTTCCAACGCCCCGAGGCCGGGCCCGGCGACGGCGGCCTCGGGGTGATCGCGGCCGCGCCGTGGGGCTCGGCCGGGATCCTGCCGATCTCGTGGGCGTACATCACGATGATGGGCGGAACCGGACTGCTGCGCGCGACCGAGGTGGCGATCCTCAACGCCAACT
>JBKOZX010000168.1:0-14669 GCA_046726115.1 Actinomycetota bacterium
GCGTCAGATGTGTATAAGAGACAGCACCTGACGCGCACGCTCGCACTCGAGCTCGCGTCGCGGCGGATCCGCGTCAACGCCGTCGCGCCGGACGCGATCCCCACCGGCGGCGATCGCGACGTCCGAGCCGAGCTGCTCGCCGACGGAGCAGGGTACGAGCCCGCCGTCGTGCCTCCCCTCGGGTTCATGGGATCCGCCGAGGACGCCGCCGCCGTCGTCCTCTTCCTGGCCAGCGACCTCTCCCGGTTCGTCACCGGCACGACGATCCACGTCGACGGCGGGAACTGGGCTGCCGGCGGGTGGCGGCGCGTCAGTCCAGACTGAGCTGGAAGAGCTCGATCGTGTTGTCGCGCACGATCTTGCGCACGAGCTCGTCGCTCAGGCCGGCGAAGAGCTTCTCCGCCACCCACTTGCTGTGGGGCCATGTGCCGTCGGCGTGCGGATAGTCGGTCTCGAATGTCACTTGGTCGGCACCGATGGCATCGAGGGAGGCGAGACCGGCAGCGTCGTCGAAGAAGCAGCCGTACACGCGACCCCAGTAAGAGGTGCTCGGTGGCTCGGGGACGATGTCGGTGGCGTCGCTCCACCCCCGGTTGTGCTCCCAGACCCGATCGGCCCGGGTGAGGATGTAGGGGATCCAACCGATCTGGCCCTCGGAGTAGGTGATCTTCACGTTCGGGTAGCGCACGAGCAGGCCCGAGAAGAGCCAGTCGGCGAGCGAACCCTCGGCGAGCTCATGGGTCAGCGTCGACGACACCGCCGGCGGCGCGTCGGCTGACGTCGACGGCATCTTCGAGCCCGACCCGCTGTGCATGCAGATGACCGTTCCGGTCTCGTCACAGGCGGCGACGAACGGGTCCCAGAAGCGGTCGGCGTCGTGCACCGATGGCAGCCCGAGGTTCGTCGGCAGCTCCGAGAAACACACCGCGCGGACGCCGCGCTCCGCATTGCGCCGCACTTCTGCCGCGGCCAACTCGGCGTCCCACAACGGGATCAGGCACAGCGGGATGAGGCGGTCGTCCGGGCCCGCGCACCAGTCGTCGACCATCCAGTCGTTGTATGCGCGCACGCACAGCAGCGCGAGCTCCTTGTCGTCGGCTTCGAGGAACGTCTGGCCGCAGAAGCGTGGAAACGTCGGGAAGCACAGCGACGCCTCGACCCAGTTGAGGTCCATGTCTTCGAGACGAGGTGCTTGCTCGTGGCAGCCGGGACGCATCTCGTCGTACGTCATGGGCACGACCTGCACTTCCTCCGGCGGAAAACCGGCGCAGGCGCTCAGACGCGTGTGCGGGACGGCGCGGTCCTCGTAGAGCCACCAGTCGGCCAGCGGCCCGTCGTCGCCCATCCGGTACGCGTACTTCCCACCGCGGAACGTCATCTCGGCGACGGGAGCGCGCTGCACGCGTGGGCCGACATCGCGGTACTTGGCCGGGAGCCGACTGGACCACACGTCCGCGGGCTCGACGACGTGATCGTCGGCGGAGACGATGCGTGGGATCTCGGTCATGGTCATCGCAGCCGCGCCTCCCGTTCGTACCGCACGTCCCAGTCGTTCACGTGGACGATCTCTTCGAGCGGCTTGCGCCGTGGTTTGCCGAGCGTCTCGGCGCCGTACCCGAGGAACACCGCGGCTTCGAGGAACATGCGCGGCGGCACGTGCAGGAGCTCTTTCACCCGCGCTTCGGCGAGCCCGAAGAACGTCGTGAACAGCGACGAGACGCCAAGCGCGTGCGCCGCCAGCATCATGTTCTGGCATGCCGGGTACACGCTTGATCCTCGGCCGCCGGGGATGTGGCGCGTCGGGGTCAGCGTCCCGTCAGGGTTCTCCTGGTACTCCCCCTTCATGCGAATGCCCCGGTCCGGATTCCAGAACACGAACACCAAGGCGGACACGACGTCGATGCTCGCGACCGCGGCGTGGCCCGTGACCGGTCGGCCCGAGCTGTCGACGAGCTCGTCGGCGCTCTGCGCCCGCTCACGGTCGATGTTCGCGAACGCCTCGACCATGACCGTCTTCAGCTTGCGCTTCACATCTCGATCTGCCACGACGACGAATTCCCACGGCTGCGAGTTTCCCGAACTGCACGCACGCGTCGCCGCTTCGAGGATCCGCGCCAGCGACTCATGCGGCAGTGGGCGGTCCTCGTACACGCGCGTGGCGCGGAGCCTGAAGATCGCGTCGAAGACCTGCATGTCGGACCAGTCGCTGACGCTCATCCGTCGTACCCGTACAGCCGCAGCGCGTTGTCGCGCAGGACACGGTGGATCGCCGCCCTGTCGAGGTCGTGAGTGTCGAGCAGGCCGCGCGTGGAGCCGGGAAACGTCCCGTCGGCATGCGGGTAGTCGGACGCGAACACGACCGATTCGGGATACGCGTCCAGCATGACGCCGAGACCGGGCTCGACCTCCTCGACCGACACGAAGCACTGGCGTCGGAAGTACTCAGAGGGCCGCATGGTGAGCGCTCCGCGATCGAACCCGAACAGCTCGAGGTGCTCGTCGAGCCGGTGCAGGTACGACAGCGCCCACACTGCACCGGACTCCAGGAAGGCGACGCGCAGCCTCGGATGGCGTTCGAGGATCCCGTAGGCGACGAACGTCGTCAGCGCCATCATTTGCTCCATCGGGAAGTGCACGGCGTGGAGCGGGCTGAAGTAACCGTCATAGCGACGCTCGAGCTCGTCGAACGGCACGAGACCGCTCATGCCCGGGTGGATGGCGAACGGGACGTCAGCGTCCTCCAGGTACGACCACAGCGGCTCGTACGCGTCGTCCTGGAGCTTCGGCAACGTGCCGAAGTGCTCGGGGCGGCGCCACACCCCGCGGAAGCCGAGGTCCTCGACGCAGCAGCGCGCCTCCCTGAGTGCGTCGCCGGCATCGGTCATCGGGAGCGTGCCGATACCGATCAGCCGATCGGGCGCGTGCGAGCAGTACTCCGCGAGCCAGTCGTTCACGGCCCGGCACAGCGCCAACGCCGGCTCACGCTCGGTGACGCCCTGGATCATCAGTCCGTACGTCGGGTACAGCGCGGCGGCGTCGATGTGGTCGACGGCCATGTCGATCAGGCGCGGGGCCGGATCCGATCCTCCGCGAGCCGCCACCGGTGCATCCGACTGCTTGGGAGTCTGACCGGGCGCGCCGACGGCCTCGCTCCGCCCCTCAATGCGGAAGCCGACACGGTCACCGCACGCAAACCGATAGTGATCCTCGGACTGGAGGACGCGCGGCGCGTAGTCGCGGTAACGCGCCGGCAGGAGCTCGTCCCAGACACGCGGCGGTTCGACCACGTGCCCGTCGGCGTCGAACACCCAGGGGCGGGTGCGCGGGGCCACATCCTCGGCGGTGATCGCGTCGCGCGTCGCCATCGTCAACCGGGGCGGACCACTCGGCCGGGGAGACGCCCGGTCAGCTCGCCGTCGCGCACGATCGGCTCGCCGTTGACGATCGTGGCGTGCACGCCCCGCCCCCATGCCTTGAATCGGCCGACGCCGCCGGGCAGGTCGTGCACGAACTCCTTCTTCCAGGGGCCGATCGTGTCGGGATCGAACACCATGATGTCGGCCGGGGCGCCGGGCTTGACGACTCCCCGATCGGTCAGCCCGAGCAGGGCCGCTGGCACCTGGGTGATCTGGCGGATGCCGTCTTCGAGTGTCCAGACCCGGCGGTCCAGCACCCACGAGCGGAGAAAGTACGAGCTCCAGTCGGCGCCGTCGTCGCGGGCGAGGTGCGCACCGCCGTCGGACACCCCGATGACCATGCGCGCGTCGAGCTGCGCCTCGCGCACGGCAGCCGTCCACTCCGGGCTCTCGGTCCGCCAGCGGAAGCGGGTGGCGAGGTCCTCGGCGAGGGCGAGATCGAGCATGGCGTCGGCGGGGGCGACACCCTGCTCGTCGGCGATCTCGGGGATCGAGCGCGCCTGGAGCTTCTCGTGCTCGGGCTTCGCGACCTCGTCGACAAACACCGCGTCCCACAGCGGCGGCGGCACCGTGGTGCCCTTGGCCGGATCGCGGTTGTACTGCTCAACCGCGTCGCGCAGCTCGGCGCGCGCCGCCGGGTTGCGCAGGAGCGCGACCCGCTCGGCGTGGGGCAGCTTCAGCATCCCGTCCCACGCGGGCACGGCGAGGTAATGCAGATTCGTCTCGTCGATGGTGACCGGCCGGTCGAACGGCCTCGCGATGAGCATGGAGAAGACAGGCGCGCCCGCCTCTGTGGCCCGGTCGAGAAACGCCCTGGCTGCGTCCCACGTGGCGGTCGGCGCGTCGACCTTGTTGCGGCCGCCGAGGCCCTGGATGATCACCGGAAGACCGCTCAGCTTCCCCAGTCGGATGAGGTACTCCTCGTCCTCCGCGTCGAGCCCACCGATGGCGCTGGCGGGCAGGTACGCGATCGAGCCCGAACCGGCCCGGCCTGCTTGACCGGCGAGGGCGGCAAGCTCGTCACGGGCGGCGACGCGTGACGGGACCGGTCGGTCGTCGAGGTCGAAGTGCGTCGGCGCGGCCGATGACGAGAGCCCGGCCGCGCCGGCAGCCATCGCCTCCTCTACGAGCCGGCGCATCGCGTGCACCTCGGAGTCAGTCGCCTCGCGCTCGGACGCATCCGCGCCCATCACCCAGCGGCGCAGGTTGGAATGGCCGACATAGCACGCGAGGTTCACACCCAGCTTGCCGCGCCGACTGTCGAGGAACTCGGGGAACGTCTCGAACGCATCCCATTCGATGGCGCTGAGCGCGATCGGGTCCATGTTCTCCACACGGGCGAAGATGCCCTCGAGGAAGGATCGGTCCTGAGCCTTGCACGGCGCGACGGAGAAACCGCAGTTCCCGGCCACGACCGTGGTGACGCCGTGGAAGCACGAGACGGTCGCATAGGGATCGAACGTGATCTGCGGGTCGTAGTGCGTGTGCGCGTCGACAATGCCGGGGGCGACGATCATGTCGCGGGCGTCGATCTCCTCCGCGGCATCACAGCCGTCGAGGCGGGCGAGGGCGGCAACGCTGCCGTTCCGGACGCCGACGTCGACGCGCCGGCGCGGCAGCCCTGTGCCGTCGACGACAAGGCCACCGCGAACGACGAGGTCGTACTCGCGATCGGCGGCCGCCGCGCTCATGACGCCGCGGCGGCGAACTTCGCCGCGCCTTGCCGCACCACCAGGAAGGAGAGCCCGTCGGGGCCGGCCACGAACCCGTAGGGCTCGTTGGCGGCTACCACCGCCATGTCGAAGCGGCCCATCGGTGCACCGTCGAAGCGGCAGCTTCCCTCGAGCACCATGAAGATCTCGGCGTGATCGTGACTGTGCTCGGGCGCCTCGAACCCCGGTGGCAGCCGCACCACTTGTGAGTAGAAGCCGCCATCCCCCTGGGCCAGGAGCTTCCGGGCCGCACCTCTGCGCCCGGCCTCCGCCGCTTGGTCGGGGTCGGTGCCGGGCGACACCGGCACGTGCCACTCGGTGTCGTCGAAGCGGTAGATGCGGCGCGACGTCACGAGAGCTCCTCACGGAGTGCGGGGATCACGTCGTCACCGAGTCGTGCGATCTGTTCTCGTGCTGCCTCGGGCGGCACGCCGGACACATGGATGCGAATGTTCACGGCGTCGGCGCCGGCGCGGCGTGCCGCATCGGCCAGGCCGGCGGCAACATCGCCCGCCGAGGTCGAGGCCACGAGCTGCTCGCCCTGCCAGTGCGTCTGCGAAGCGACCGGCGCGTAGCTGCGGTACACGTCGAGCTGGCGGGCGACACCTTCGCGCGGCGGCTCCCCCACCCAAGCCCGCCGGATCAGGATGCACGGCCCAGTGCCGCCGGCGGCGCGATACGCGTCCGACAGCTCGCGGCAGCGCTCCGGCGTCGACAGCGAATCGAAGAGGATGCCAACACCGTGGCGCGTGGCACGCCGAACGGCCGTGAGGCTCATCGCGGCGCTCACCACCGGGACCGGATGCTCTGCGCACGCCTTGATCGCGGGGTCACCAGCGAGGCCGCGCAGGTCGCCGCCGTTCAGCACGCCGACCAACTGCTCGAGCCCGTTCGAGAAGCGCGCCGCGCGATCGTCCATGGGCAGGCCCATGATCTCGAAGTCCTCCTTCAGCGCGCCCGCGGCTACACCCACGCCGACTCGCCCGGGGAAGCGCACCGCGAGCCAGGCGGCTTCTTCGACGACGAGCGCGGGCGGGCGCAGGCTCAGAAGCAGAGGGCACGGGGCGGCCCACCCGTGCGGCATCACCTCGAGGCACCAGCCCGCGACTTGGAGCGGGTTGGGCAAATAGCCCGCGAACCCGCCGTGGTGCTCGCTCGTCATCACTCCGTCGAAACCGCGCTCGGCGCCGAGCCGGGCCTGTGCGCGCAGCTCCTCGACGATCACAGGCGCAGGAAGGTCGTTGTGCGGGTACAGCCGCAGGGACACCGAGCCGCGGGCAAAGGGCACGTGCTTCATGCCGGTCAGGTCCGCGTGTCCTCGAGCCAGTCGGGCATGTCGATCGGCGGGTTCGGGAGCTGTTGCACGCCTTTCTCGGCGAGGAACCGCTCGTAGCTCTCGAGGTCGGCGGGAAACGACCGCGGGTCGCCCATCATCACCTCGAACAGGGTGACGCCATCGGGACCGGCGACGAACGGGCCGAAGGTGTCGCCTTGGTCGAGCGCGATGTGCGTGCCGGCGGGACAGTGCACGCCGCCGCAGGTCATGTCGCCTTCGATGACGAACACGACGTGATGGCTGTTGTGGCCGTGGGGTTGCACGATCATCCCCGGGTCCCACTTCGCGTAGAGCGACAGAAACCGGGGCGAGAAGTCGAGCCACTTCTCGCGCACCGATGCAGTCCGCTCGCCGTGCTGCTGGCGACGAACCTCCTGCCACGAGCAGTCGTCGAGATGCCGGATCCGGGGCCCGCCGGCCATGATTTCCCCCCTCGCCTAAGATTCTTAGGCACAAGAGACTACCCGGACGGGTGGGCGTCCATACCAGGGGACCCTGATGCCGACGCTCGAGATCAAGCCACTCACCCCCGCGATCGGCGCCGAGGTCTCGGGCGTCGACCTGGCCGAGCCCTTCGGCAACGAGACAATCGCCGAACTCCGGCGGGCGCTGCTCGACCACCTGGTGATCTTCCTGCGCGGCCACGACATCACCGACGAGCAGCACCTCGACTTCGCGCTCCGCTTCGGGCCGCTCAGCGTCCCGCCGCTGGCGACGAAGTACCAGGAGCAGCCGGCGGTAACGGTGCTCGACCAGGTGCGCCCGAAGGGTGAAGGCGCCGACGAGTGGCACAGCGACAACACGTTCATGCCCAAGCCGCCCATGGGGTCCATCCTGCGCGCGGTGCAACTTCCCGCGGTCGGCGGCGACACCTGCTTCTCCAACATGTACGCGGCGTACGAGGCATTGTCGCCGGCGATGCGGTCACTCGTCGACGGGTTGCGGGCCGTGCACGACATCACGAAGCCGATGCGCAAAGCGCTCGCCGCCGGCCACACGACACTCGATTTGTCCGAGATGCAGCAGCGGTGGCCGCCGATCGAGCATCCCGTCGTGGTCACACATCCCGAGACGGGTCGCCGAGCGCTGTTCGTGAATCGGAATTCGACGACCCACATCGTCGGGCTCAGCGAGCGCGAGGACGACACGCTCCTGCCCTTCCTGCTCGACCACGTGCGCTCGCCCGAGTTCCAGTGCCGGTTCCACTGGGAGGTCGGATCGATGGCGTTCTGGGACAACCGGTGCGTGCAGCACTACGCCGTCGCCGACTACACGGAGCGGCGGATCATGCACCGCGTCACCGTCGACGGCCCACCGGTCTGTTAGTCGTGGACGTCGAGGCGCGCTACCTGTCGGAACCGGGCCCGCTCGGCCTGTTCACGCGCATCACGCGCGTCGGCCTCCTCGTCGACGCCTTCCAGCACCGCTCCCTCGATCCTCTCGGTCTGCTGTTCATCGATTACTCGGTCCTCCGTGTGCTCCAGCTCGCCGGCGCGCCGTACCGGATGTCCCCGACCGAGCTGAGCGAGATCGTCCTGCGGTCGAGCGGCGGGATGACCCAGATCCTCGACCGACTCGAGACCGCCGGATTGGTCGAGCGGTCCGCGGACCCGTCCGATCGGCGCAAAGTCGTCGTCGGGCTCACACCGGATGGTCTGCGCACGGCAGAGCGTGCCAACGCCAGTTACCGACGCGCCCGGGAGCGACTCCTCGGCGCGCTGTCCGCCGACGAGATCGACCAGCTCGACGCCGCCGTCCACCGTCTCCTCGAGGTGCTCAGCCAAGACGGCCAAGTCCGCGCCGACACATGATGCGCCAAACCGTCTACGCCTGAGTCGACTCAGTCCGGTTCCGTCAGCGCCCGGAACTCCTCGGCGATCAATCGGGACGCGTCGAGTTGGCGCGTCCCCCTCCACTCACGCATCGGGAAGACCGACTGCCAACGGTGCAGCCGTTCGAAACTCAGCGTCGCGCTCACGATCTCCTCGCCGTCGCCGGCCTCCGCGTACACGTGGCTGAACCGTGGGAACGCCGGGCCGGCGATCACGCTGTGGCCCAGGTAGTCGGCGGGGCGCGCCTCCTCGAGCGCCTCGGCGGAGTAATCCTCCTGACCGGGCCCGCCGACGAGGTTGGCGCTGGCCGCATAGACGAGATTCTCCTGGGCACGCACGCTGGTGGTCTGCACCATGTAGTCACGCTTGCCCGGTCCCGCGAACGTGCCGCAGGGATTCAGGATGAGCCGCGCGCCCTTGAGGGCGAGGATGCGGCTCAGCTCGGGGTTGAACCAGAAGTCATAACAGATCTGCACGCCGATCGGACCGAAGCGCGTCGAGAAGACCGGAAGCCGCGTCCCGGGCCGGAACACGATCCCCTCGGTCACCCACGGGAGCGTGCCGAGGTGCACCTTGCGGTACGTGCCGAGAACGCCCTCCGGCCCGACCACCGCCGCCGCGTTGTAGAGGACGCGCGGCTCGTCCCGGTCGCGCTCCGGTAATCCGAATACCACGTACAGATGGTGTTCGCGCGCGAGGTCGGCAACGGTGTCCGTGGCCGGACCCGGCACGGTCTCGGCCAACTCGAGGTGCGCGTCGCACGCCTGACCCTCGGCCCGGCACGCATCGCACGCCGACGCCCCCGTGAGCGACCCCTCGGGAAACACGACGATGTCGATGCCCTGCGCACCCGCCTCGACGATGTTCGCCTCGATCTTGGCCAGGGTCTGCTTCTTGTCGCCCCAGACGGGCGAGAAGTTCACACACCCGACCGTCACGACCGGCTCGAACGACTGGTATTCGGTAGGGATCACGGCGACCTCCTCGAACACCATCAAAGCGTCATGAAGCGGCCCCCGTCGACCGCCAATGTCTGACCGGTGATGTAACCGGCTCCGTCGCCGGCCAGGAACACGATGGCCGGGCCGATCTCGGTCTCGGGATCGCCGAGGTGGCCCATCGGCACCACCCGCGCGAGCCGCGCCTCGAGCGTCGGGTCCTTCTCGTACGCGCTCGTCATCGCCGGCGTCTCTGCGAGCGGCGAGACGGCGTTGACCGTCACGCCGAACGGTGCCCACTCGCGCGCCAAGCTCTTGGCGAATCCTCGAAGCGCGCCCTTCACCACGCTGTACACGGGCAGCATGGCGCTCCCTGCGATGCCGGCCGGTGACGTCATCAAGATCAACCGGCCGCGGCGCGCCCGCAGCTGAGGCAGCGCGGCCTGTGCGCAGTAGTAGGCGCCCCGCAGCGACACCGACGCGTGCTCGTCCCAGAGCGCCTCGTCGACGTCGTCAAGGCGCACTGGCTCGCTCGAACGGCGGCTCGTTGCATTGTGGATCAGGACATCGAGGCCGCCGTTCCGACCGACCGTCGCGGCGACGGCTGCTTCGACGTCACTCGCGACCGTGGCGTCGCAGCGCGCCCAAGCTGCCGACCCGCCACGCGCCTCGATCTCGGCGACGGTCTCGGCGCCGTTCTCACGCGGGGACGCCACGACGACGTCCGCACCCGCCGCCGCGCAGGCCAACGCGACGCCCCGCCCCAGACCGCGGCCGGCCCCGGTGACAAGGACGCTGCGACCGGCCAGGAAGTCGGTCACGGAGCCATCACGATGCCGCCGTCGACGGGAATCGTGGCGCCGGTGACGAAGTGTGCCGGATCGGCGGCAAGCAGCGCGACGACCGGAGCCACATCCGTGCGCGCGTCGGGGTCTCGCCCCAGGGGACGATCGGTGAGCGCCAGCCCGGCCGGGGCCGCTCCTCGCGCCGGCGCCATCAGCTCGACCGGTGGGGCGACGCAGTTCACGGTGATGCGCCGCTCGCCCCACTGCCGCGCCGCTGATTTCGCCATCGCCCGCATCCCCTCGACCGCCGTCGCGTACGGCACGAGGCCCGCGGCGCCGGTGAGCGCAATCGTCGGAGTCACGAGCACGACGCGGCCCCCTCGCGCCGAGAGCTCCTGGCCGGCGGCCTGGCAGCAGTGCAGTGCGGCGCGCAGCATCGCCTCGCATCGCCGGTCCCAGTCAGCCGCCGTGGTCTCGGCCAACGGCTCGCTCGCGAGCGCGGCCGGGTCCACGAACGCGTGCACGACCGCGTCGAGCGGGCCCGCCGCGTCGCGCGCGACGGCGAAGGCCGCCTCGGCCTCTGCGCGGGACGCGAAATCGCCGTCCACCGCCGTCACGGTGGCGTGTGCGTCTTCGAGACCGAGCGCGATCGCTCGCCCGATGCCCGCTCCACCACCTGTGACGACCACCACTCGGCCCGCGAGCATCCCGGCATGGTAACGATGGGAACGAAGCGTCCGCTTGGGAAGGGGTCCGACGCCATGCTCGACGAACGTCTCGGCCTGACGGGGCGCAACGTGGTGGTCGCGGGGGCCGGGGGCGGAGGCATCGGAACTGCCGTCTGCCAGCTGCTCGTCGAAGCCGGTGTTGTCGTGGCCGCGCTCGACCATGACCCGGCGCACCTCGCGCTGTCGGAACGGGCGATGGACGAGGCTGGCGGGCGCTACCGATCCTTCGTGGTCGACGTACGGAACGCCGATGACGTTGCGGCGGCGGTCGCGGAAGCAGCCGACGCCGGCCCGCTCCACGGCTTGGTCCATGTCGCCGGTGGCCTCTTCCCCGACCAGTGGGCTGCGCTGCTCGAAACGCCGCCGGAGACGCTCGACTCCGTGCTCGAGCTCAACCTGCGCTCGGCGTTCCTGACGACGCGCGCCGTCAGCACTCGTCTCGTCGAGCAAGGAACGGGCGGCAGCATCGTCCACATCACATCGATCGCGGCGTTGTCGGCGATGCCGTTCGGCGCGGCGTACGCAGCGGCCAAGGCAGGCATGATCGCCGTCACCCGAACGGCCGCTCTCGAGCTCGGGCGCTCCGGCATCCGGGTCAACGCGGTCGCGGCGGGCACGGTGCGCACGCCGCGCAATGTGACGCAGAGCTCGCCCGACGACGCGCCCGCCGAGCGGGCTGCCATCCCTCTCGGACGACGCGGACGGCCGGACGACATCGCGGGCGCGGTCCTCTTCTTGCTGTCTGGACTCTCCGGCTTCGTCTCGGGCCAAGTGCTCGCGGTCGACGGCGGCTCATCAGCGCGGCCCTCGTTCCTCGACGACGACAACCTGCCGATTTTCGTCCACGACCCCGAGTTGCGCGCGCGCCTGCTCGGCAACTAGCGCAGGGCGCTCGCAGGAGCCGGAGCCTGCGACGGCGACCGGTCAGGGAAGGTGCGTGCGCGCCTCGCCCGTCCGGATGGTGAGGAACTTCATGCCCTCGTCGCCGGCGGTGAAGCCGTACTCGTACCCGCCGAGGAGCACCATCGAGTCGTGCGCCTTGAGTGTCGGTCCGCCGCCGAGCATCGTGCAGCTCCCCTCGAGCACGATGATCATCTCGTCGTGGTCGTGGCTGTGGGGCGGCACGGTGTAGCCGGGCGGAAAGTCCGAGTACTGCGAGTGGAAACCCCCGTGACCGCGGGCAAGGAACTTGCGCCTCGCGCCCTTGCGCTTCGCCTCCTCCACGAGCTCGCGCGGTGCGGTACCTGTTCGGGACTCGTCGGGCCACGGCAACTCGTCGACCAGGAAGAAGGTCGGACCTTCGGGCTCCATCGTGCTCACGGTCGGACCCCCAGATCGATCGGGCTCACGCGACCAAGCGCGCGCTTGGTACGCTACCGGGCGCCGGCGGACGCGGCCAACGGAGAGCCCATGCATGTGATCTCGGCCGACAGCCACGTGCTCGAACCTCCCGACTTGTGGACACGTCGCCTGGCGTCGGGCCGCTTCGCCGACCGGGCACCGCGCGTCGTCGCCGATCGCGAGACCAGCGGCCACCGGTTCCTCATCGACGGCCTCCCGCCCCAGCCAATCAGTCTCCCGGGAGCGGCCGGCAAGGCGTCCGAGGAGCTGCGCGAGACCGGACCACTCGACGACGCTCGGCCCGGAGGTTGGGACATCGACGCGCGGCTCGCCGACCAGGACCTCGACGGGGTCGCGGCCGAGGTTCTCTACCCATCGATCAGCATGGCGCTCACCCAGGTCGCTGATGTCGACTACCAGCTCGCCTGCGCGCGGGCCTACAACGACTGGCTCATCGAGCTCAGCAGCCGCGCACCCGACCGCGTTGTCGGCATCGCGCTGGTGCCGACGGTCGACGTCGACGCCGCGGTCGCCGAGGTCGTCCGCACGCACGACGCCGGTCTGCGCGGCGTGCTCGTCCCTGGCCGCCCGCCCGCTGGTCATTACGCCGAGCGCCGCTTCGATCCGCTGTGGGCAGCCTGCGCGGAGCGGTGGCTCCCGGTGTCGTTCCATATCGCACTGACCGGTGACCCGGTGGGCGATCCGACGCTTGGATCCGGGATCCGGATGATGACGGTGATGAGCGTCGTGCAGGCGATGCAGCAGACGCTCTCGCTCTTCATCTTCGGCGGGGTCTTCGACCGCCATCCCGACCTCCGCGTCGTGTCCGCCGAGCACGACGCCGGCTGGGTCGCCCACTACGCATACCGCCTGGACCAGCTCTTCGACCGCCATCGTCACTGGCTCGGGACCGACGTCACGATCCGCCGCCATCCGAGCGACTACATCGGCACCAACGCGTACTTCACGTTCCAGAAGGACCCGGTCGCGGTCGAGACCCGCCAACGGGTCGGCGTCACCCAGCTCATGTGGGCGAGCGACTATCCCCACTCCGATTCGACCTGGCCGCACTCTCGGAAAGTGATCGAGCGCGATTTCGGCGGGGTACCGGCTGACGAGCTCGCCCTGCTCGTCGGCGGGAACGCCCAGGCGCTCTACGAGCTGGAGCCGGTGGCGAGGCCGTCGAGGAGCAGCTCGAGGTAGAAGTCGGCGATCTCCTCGGGACGGTACTTCCCATTCGGGCGATACCAGCGGACGCTGATCCAGATGGTGTCGCGCATGAAGCGGTAGATCATGCGGGGCTCGATGTCGGGGCGGAACACACCTGCCCGCATGCCGTCCTCGATGACGCCGGTCCACAGGCGCTCGGTCTCCTCCGCGCCCTCTCGTAGATACGCAAAGCGCGGGAACTGCACGAGGAAGTTGAACTCGTTGATCATGACCGCTAGTGCGGCCGGGTTCGCGCCGAGCGAGCTGAACGCCTCCCGGACGAGGGCGCGCAAGACGTCGAGCGGGTCACCGCCCTCGGCCACCGTGCTCCGGTACTGCGCGACGGTGTGGTCGAGGAAGCCGTGCATGATCTCGTCGAGCATCGCCTCCTTGGAGTCGAAGTGGTGATAGAGGCTCCCGGAGAGGATCCCGGCGGCGTCGGCGATCTCGCGAACAGTCGTGCTCGCGTACCCCTTGTCGGCGAAGATCTTCGCTGCGAGCGCGAGGATCTCTTCCCGCCGCTCCGACACCAGGGGCGCCGCATTCTTGCCGGGCTGACGCGAAGCGCTCATGACGCCTCCGCACTCGCGAGGATCACGTTGCGCCACCGGTCCACGGCCGCCGAGTAGCCGGGTGGAATCACGATCGTCGCGTCGGTGCCCTCGACGATGGCGGGACCGACGAGACGGCATCCGGGCTCCAGGCGGGACCAGTCGAACACCGGCGTGGCCGTGAACCCACCGACCTCCGCGAACGACGCCGCTCTTTCGCCAGCGAGCGCCACGCTCGCATCGCGCTCGGCGACCGCGTGAGGCCGGGGAGAGAGTTTGTCGACCACCCGCACGACGCGCACGCGGGCGTTCACGAGCTGTGCAGGCGCTTCGGCGTCGATCCCGTAGGTCTGCCGGTAGACCTCGTGGAACCGCTTCGCCAGCGCGCTCAGATCCTCGTCACCCAGCGGCCCGTCCGGCACCGGCACTGTGAGCTGATGAGCCTGGCCCTGGAATCGCATGTCGGCGGACCGAGTCACCGTGAATGTCGCGCCCGCGTTACCGAGCTCGTCGCGACCGCGCGCCTCCAACTCGTCGAAGAGCTGAGTGAGCGCGGCGGCGTCGGTGTCCTCGAGGTCGAGAATGCGGGTCTGGACGAGGTCGACGGTCAGATCCGAGCTCACCAGTCCGACCGCCGACGCCACACCGGCCGCCCACGGCACCACGACCGATTCGATCCCGAAGGCGGAGGCGAGACGCGCCACGTGCATCGGCCCGGCGCCGCCAAATCCCACGAGGGTGAAGCCCCGGGGATCGATGCCACGCTGGACCGTCACCACTCGGATCGCCGACGCTATCGTGGCGTTGACGATCTCGTGGAT
>JBKOZX010000169.1:0-3206 GCA_046726115.1 Actinomycetota bacterium
CGTACGGATTGCCGGCGCTGGTCAGGTCGCGCAGCCGCGTCGCCGCCGCGGCGGTGTCGCGCGCGACGACGATCTCCGCCTCGAGCGCGTCGGCCTCGGGCTCGGCGGCACCCTCACCGACGGCCTCGAACAACCGCGGCAAGAGCGTGCGGAACTCGAGCTGGTCGAACAGCACGCGCACCTGCTCGCGGTCCCACCCGCCCATGCGCAGCGCTTCGGGACTGGCGGACACGTCCACGTCGGACCGCAGCTTCGACATCTCCCGGTTGAGGAACACGCGGTCGCGCGCCTCGTCGAGGTTCTGGCGCTGCTTGGGCGGGAGGTCGTCGAGGTGCGCGTAGATGCCCTCGAGCTCCCCGTAGGTCGTGATGAGCTTGGCGGCCGTCTTCTCGCCGATGCCGGGGACGCCGGGGAGGTTGTCGCTGGTGTCGCCCCGGAGCGCGGCGTAGTTCGTGTATTGCGCAGCCGTCACGCCGCCGGTGCGCTCGACGATGCCCGCCTCGTCGTAGAGCACGTAGTCGGACACACCGCGCCGGTTGTAGAGCACCTTGACGTGCGGGTCGCGGACGAGCTGATACGTGTCGCGGTCGCCGGTGACGATCACCGTGTCGATGCCGTCACCGGCCGCTTGCTCGGCGAGCGTGGCGATGACGTCGTCGGCCTCGACCCCCTCGACCTCCAGGATGGGGATCTCGAGCGCGTCCAGGACCTCGTGGATGAGCGGCAGCTGCGACGAGAAGACGTCCGGCGTCTCCTTGCGGCCCGCCTTGTAGTCCGCGTCCATCTCGTCGCGGAAGGTCGGCCCAGGCGTGTCGAACGCGACCGCGATGTAGTCGGGCTGCTCGTCGCCGAGCATCTTGATGAGCATCGACGTGAAGCCGTAGACGGCGTTCGTGATCGTCCCGTCCCTGGTCGCGAGGTCGGTCGGCAGGGCGTAGAAGGCCCGGTACGCCAGGGAGTGGCCGTCGAGAAGGAGGAGCTTGGGCATTCATATCCTTCGCCGTCGCGAGCTCCGGCGACCCCGATCGTATGCCCGGGACCCCCCGTCTCACGCGGAGAGTCGCAGGTCCGGGACCCGCGACTCTCGTCGGGGAACTGCGGTGCTCAGAACGCGGCGTCGATGGTCCTCCACATCTCCGGGAAGAAGATGAACGCCAAGCCCAGGCCCACCAGGCCGATCGATCCGCCGGCGCGGCGGCCGAGGGTGGGTCCGGCGAACGCGGCCAGGACGAAGCACGCGACGCCGATGATGAGGAAGATCGCCAGCTCTTTCGACGCAGGTTCGAACGCGGCCAGCAGCATGCACTCCTCCAAGTCCGGACAGCCGACTGATGCTGTCTCGGAGGCTGAGTACCCGGGCGCGACCGCCTGGAAACGGGACTCGACTCGGCGACTACGGCGTCAGATCGCCGTCCACGACGCGGCGGGCGATGTCCTGGACCTTCACCCGGTTGTGCATGGCTTGCTGCTGGAGGAACCGCCACGCCTCTTGCTCGGTCGTGCCGTGCTGGTCCATCAGCACGCCCTTGGCGCGGTCGATCGTCTTGCGCGTCTCCAGGCGCTCGGCGAGGTCGCCGACGTCGCGCTCGAGCGACGTGAGCTCGGCGTAGCGACCGATCGCCATCTCCATCGCGGGAATGAGGTCGCTCTTCTGGAACGGCTTGACGAGGTAGGCCAGCGCGCCGGCGTCACGCGCCTGCTCGACGAGGTCGCGCTGGGAGAAGGCCGTGAGGACGAGCACGGCCGCGAGGCGCTCACTCGTGATGTGGCGCGCGGCCGAGAGGCCGTCCATGCCGGGCATCTTGATGTCGAGGATGACGAGGTCGGGATCGGTCTCACGGACGAGCTCGATGGCCTCGTCGCCGCGTCCGGTCTCCCCCACGACCTCGTAGCCCTCCTCCTCGAGGAGCTCTTTGAGGTCGAGGCGGATGATCGCCTCGTCTTCGGCGATCACGACGCGTGTGGGGTCGGGCACGGGGTAGCTCCAGTGCTCGGAGGTTCAGTGGGCCGAGAGCTCGGCCGCCATGCGGTCGAGCAAGGCGTCCTGCTCGCGCTCGAGCTCGGTGATCGAGCCGGCGAGGCTGTCCCGGTGCCGGGCCAGCGCGTCGGCGTGGCGACGGGCGTCGCGAGCCTCGACGTCACCGAGCGGTGTCTCGGCCACGAGCGAGCGCAGGCGGGCGTCGTCGGCTTCGTCTTCGAGGAAGGCGAGCTGCTCATCGGTGACGGCCAGCTCCGTCCGCAGGCGCTTGAGCCGTTCGCTCACGTCGACGAGCCGCCGCTGGAGGATCGACTGGGACATGGGACAGGAAGTCTACGGCGTGCGGCCGCAAATCGACCCGCAAAGCGGGCCAGAATGGGTCCGTGACCGTTCCGCCGCACGCCATCTTCACCTCCGAGCACGACGAGCTGCGAGCCGCGGTGCGCCGGTTCGTCGACAAGGAGCTCGTGCCGTCGGTCGACGAGTGGGAGGAAGCGGGCTACTTCCCCGACTGGGTGTTCAAGCGGTGCGGCGAGCTCGGCTTCCTCGGGTTGCACTACCCCGAGCAGTGGGGTGGCGCGGGCGGCGACCTGGCCGCGGAGATCGTGTTCATCGAGGAGCTGTCGCATTGCGGCGCGGGTGCCATCCCGATGGCAATCTCGGTGCAGACCGACATGGCGACGCCGGCGCTCGCCGAGTTCGGCACCGACGAGCAACGTGAGCGCTACCTGCGGCCGGCGATCGCGGGCGACAAGATCGGGGCCATCACCGTGTCGGAGCCGGACGCGGGGTCGGACGTCGCCGGCATCTCGACGCGTGCCGTGCGCGACGGCGACACCTGGATGATCAACGGCCGCAAGATGTTCATCACGAACGGCGCCCGCGCGGACTTCCTGACGCTCGTGGCGCAAACCGAGCCCGGGTCCGGGTATCGCGGCATCTCCTTGTTCCTCGTCGACACCGACCTGCCCGGGGTGTCGGTGTCCCGGACGTTGAAGAAGCTCGGGATGTGCTCGAGCGACACTGCTGAGATCGCGCTCGACGACGTGCCCGTCCCCCACGCCAACCTCATCGGGCTCGAGCCCGGCCAGGGGTTCTCGCAGCAGATGTGGCAGTTCCAGTACGAGCGGCTCGCGGGTGCCGCAGCCTCGGTCGGACAGGCAGAGAAGATCCTGGACGAGACGATCGGCTACGCGCGCGAGCGGCGCGCGTTCGGCAAGCCGATCGC
>JBKOZX010000170.1:0-7187 GCA_046726115.1 Actinomycetota bacterium
GACGCCCCGTCCGTCGAGGCCGCCGGCATGCGCTGGGTCGTGGCCGACTCGCTACTCGAGGCGCGCGCCCTCGCTGGCAAGGTGCAGGGTCGACGCACGACCATCGACGAGCGGCCACCTCTCCCGCTGCCCGCGCTGCCAGCCGGCGGAGTGCGTCTGGCCACCGGATGGGTCGAGCCCGCCTACCTCGAGCCCGACGCGTCGTGGTGCGAGCCGGGCGGCGAGCCGGCCACGCCGCTGGCCAACGGGGGCGCCTTCGGAGGCAAGGAGTCGTCGGTGGCGCCGGCGGCGGCGCGGGCCTTGGCCGACGACCTCGGCCGCCCGGTCCGTGTCGTCCTCTCCCGTGAGGACGTCGTGCGCTACGGGCCCAAGCGGCCGCCGATCGCGGCGAGCGCCGTGTACGACGGCGGGCGCGTGACCGTGCTCGGGCGCGTGGCCGAGGGTGCAGAGGCGGCCTTCGCCGCTGCCGGTGGCGCCACGCCGTACCGCATCGACGTGCGCCAGCGGTGGGAGCCGGCGTGGGTCGCGGGACCGCCGGTCGCCACGCAGCTGCGCGCCGCAGGCAGTGCCGAGCTGGCGCTGCTCGTCGAAGGGGCGCTCGACGAGGCGGGCGCCGACCGGGCCGCGCTGGTCGCCGACGACCGTTCCGCCGGTGTCCTGCTCGATACGTGCGCGTCGGTCCCGGGCGGGGCTGTCGCCGGTGCGCGCGTCGTCCTCGACGATTCGGGAACGCTGGAGCGCGTGGCGGTCCGCGTCGCTGCGGGCGACCCGCTCGACGAGGTGGTGCTCCACTCCTACGCGATCGGCGCCACGCACATGGCGCTGGGCTGGGTGCTGAGCGAGGGGATCGCCGTCGATCCGGACACCGGCGAGGTCCACGACCTCACCATTCGGTCGTTCGGCGTGATCCGCGCCAAGGACACGCCTCCCATCGACGTCACCGTCGTCGATGATCCGGGGGCGCCCATCGCGCGCGCGTCGGACGCCGTGTTCGCCGCGGTGGCGGCAGCGGCGTGGAACGCCGTCACGCGAGCGGACGGTGCGCGTCCCGAGGCGTTTCCCGCCCGCGAGACGCGCGCCGCCCGTCGCCTACGTCGCTGACGCGGCCTGCTCCTGCGTTTGGAACAGCAAGAAGCTGATCACGAGGACCCAGATCAACCACACGAGGAAGACGATGAACCCGAGCGCGAAGATGGCGCTGTTGTCGGTCGCGACACCGAGCCCTGCGACCACCCACGCCAACCCGAGCACCACGCCGACCCAGCCGAGCCACACCGGGAACACCTTGGTCCGGATGGCGGCGACCGACGTGGCGATCACGAGCACGGCGAGCGAGAACGAGGCCATGCCGATGACCACGGTCGAGAGCGTGTAGAAGAACCTCGCCCCGAGCAGCCCGAGTGACGTGAGGCGAAGGGCGATGGTCGCGTTCATCGCGAACCCGACGAGCACCAACCCGAGCGTCACCACGCCGCCGCCGGCCGCGATCGTGGCCAGGCGCCGCGTGTCCTCCGGCCGGCGCAGCCTGCTCCACAGGCTGCCCAGGAACCACAGGAATGCAATGCCCCCGAGGCCGGCAAGGAACGCGCCCGCCTGGATCGCGCCGCTATGACCGTGGAAGTACTTGGCGATGTCCGTCGCCTTGTCGTCGACGGCGGGTGGCGACTCCCCGGGCAGCAATGACGCGACCAGGACGAGGATGACGAACACCAGACCCGCGGCCGCGCCGTACCGTTCCCACTTCACATCGTCCATGTCCTGCTCCTTCGGGCGACACCACCTGCGCCGCCCGGGTCATGCTCTGCTGACGCCTTGCTGACGTCAAGGATCGATCCGGTAGCGTCTCCGCGGCGGACGGCGGCTTTGCCGACCGTCGCCGCAAAGCCGGAGCTTGCGACGGCGACAGGAGAAACAGATGCTCGGTGTGGTGCTCATGGTCGTGGTCATGGTCCTGGTCGCCCCCGTCGCGATCATGTTCGGCGGCGCCATCTGGAGCGCGCTGTTCGGCTGGCTCTCCTCCGAGGACGCCGACCGGCAGAGCGGCGACGCGGCCTGACGACATCGCACGGCATGGCTGCCCAATCGGTCCGTGTCCCCACGCGCGACGGCGACGAGCTCGACGGCCATCTCGCGACACCGGCGGCGGGCAGCGGCGCGGGGATGGTGCTCTTGCACGAGGCGCTCGGCCTCACGGATTACACGCGCGACGTCGCCGACCGGATCGCCGAGCTTGGCTATGTCGTGTTGGCGCCGGAGCTCTTCTGGCGCATCGAGCGCAACGTCGACCTTCCTCACGACGACTCGGGGATGACCCGGGCGCTCGAGCTCCTCGGCGGGTTCGATCCCGAAACCGGCGTCAAGGACGTCGGCGCCGCGCTCGCGTACCTCCGGACGAGGCCCGAGGTCGACGGCCCCGTCGGGATCATCGGGTTCTGCTTCGGCGGCGGTGTCGCCTACGGCGCCGCGTGCGAGCTCGACCCCGATTGTGCAGTGGCGTACTACGGCGTCGGTGTCGATCAGCTCGCCGAGCGCATCGACGAGGTGACGTGCCCGGCGCTCCTGCACTTCGGCACCGACGACATGTTCATCCCGCCCGACTCGCTGGAGCGGCTCCAGGCCGCCGCTCGCCACAAGCCGAACATCGAGATCGACGTGTACGAAGGCGGCGGGCACGCCTTCGACAACCCGCATGCGCCGTCGTACGCGCCCGATACCGCCGCCCGCGCCTGGGAACGCACCACCGCCTTCCTCGCCGCGCATCTCGGCGGGCGCGGGTAGCGGCCGTCAGTCGCCCTGGTTGCTCTTCTCGAGCAGCTTGCGGAGCTCCTCGAGCCGCTTCTGGAACTCGCTGAGCGCGTCCTTGCCCTGCCCCTTGCCCTTGCCCTTGTCCTTGCCTTCGTCGGGGCGGGCGGTGAGCGGAGGGGGCGCGGTCTGCGGCGGGAGCGTCGTCGGGGCGATGGTCGTCGGCGCGATGGTCGTTGTTGTGACCGGCGGGGACCCCCCGTCGGAGCTGGCGCTGTACGCGAGCGTGCCCGCGACCAGCGCGCCCGCCAGAAGCGCGGCGACGAGCAGCGCCGTGCGCCAGGGCCGCTGCCGGCGCCGACGGGGGAGCTCGCGCACGTTCGTCGACGCAATCTCCGTGCGGTCCGGCGCGACCGGCGCCGTCGCGGCGTCGTCGGCATCGTGCAACGCGGCTGCTCCGGCGGCGGCGAGGGGGACCGTCACCGCCGGCGCGGCCTCGGTGGTGTCACCGCTCAGCCGGTCCCGGACGGCCGCCGCGCTCGGGCGCAGGGCCGGGTCGCGCGCGGTCATCGCGCTCAGGAGCGAGGGCCACGGCTCTGACAGGTCCGCAGGCACGTCCGGGTCGCGCGACAGGCGCGCCGCGGCCGCTTCGGCGGGCGGACCGTCGAACACGCGCCGGCCCGTCAGCGACTCGATCAGCACCAGGCCCAACGAGTAGACGTCGGTGTGCGGCCCCACGTCGCCCGCCTCGAGCTGCTCGGGCGCGATGTAGGCCATCGTGCCGATGGCCTGGTGCGTGGTGGTGATGCGCGTCGCGCCCAGCAGACGGGCGATGCCGAAGTCGGCGAGCCGGATCGCCCCGTACTCGTCGAGCATGAGGTTCGACGGCTTCACGTCGCGGTGCACGATGTCCCGCCGGTGGATGTAGTCCAGCGCGGCGCCAGTCTCGGCCGCGACGCGGGCGACCCGGGCCTCCGGGAGCGGTCCAGCCTCCAGCAGCTCGCGCAGCGTCGCACCGTCGAGCAGCTCGAGCACGAGGAAGGCGTCGCCGTTGTCGGTGCCGGCATCGAGCAGCCGGACGAGGTTCGGATGCTGCAGCTTGGCGAGGGTGCGGGCCTCGGCGGCGAAGCGCCGCTCGTGCTCGATCTCGCGCAGCACCTTGACGGCGACGTCGCGGTCGAGCCGGATGTCGCGCGCCCGGTACACGTCGGCCATCCCGCCGCGGTCGATGAGACCGTCGATGCGGTATCGGGACTGAAGGAGCGTGTCGGTGGCGATCATTCGGAACGCCTTGGGAACCCCGCCGGAAGACGTATTTCTACCCGCTCGGACCCGGGGGCAAGCGTCGGGTTACGAGTCCGGCGCCGTGCCCCCGCCGGGCAGCGATCGCACCTGCCCGAAGCGGTAGCCCACCGACCGCACCGTCTGGATGAGCCCGGCGTGCTCCTCGCCCAGCTTCGCCCGCAGGCGGCGGACGTGCACGTCGACCGTCCGCGCGCCGCCGTAGTACTCGTAGCCCCAGACCCGCGACAGCAGCTGCTCGCGGGTGAACACCTTGCCCGGATGGGTGGCGAAAAAGCGCAGCAGCTCGTACTCCATGTAGGTGAGGTCGAGGGGCCGGTGGCCCATGCCCGCCTGGTACGTCTCGAGGTTGAGGACGAGGTCGCCGTACTCGACCACCTCGGGCCGCGCGTCGTGCCCGGTCCGCCAGCGGAGGTGCCGAAGCCGCGCCTCGAGCTCGCGGGGATGGAACGGCGAGAGGCAGAAGTCGTCGAAGACGTCTTCGCGCATCTCGAGCTCGCCGAGCTGCGCGCCCGAGACGAGCAGGAGGATCGGCTCGAGCGGCGCGTCGCGCTTGCGCATCGCCCGGCAGATGCCGAACGCGCCCTCGGGGTCGTCGTCGGCGCACACCACCGCGCCGGCCCAGCCATCGGAAGGCTCGGTCTGCACGGCGACCGACGCGTTGGTCACGGCCTTCCAGGGGTAGCCGGAGAGGTCGAGCGTCTGCGCGAGCAGCGCCGGCGGGGGGTCGGGGAAGACGAGCAGCGGGTCGACGACGCCCTCGCCGCCGGGGCGGGGCGTCACAGCGACCCGAGGTACCGGTCCAGCTCCCACGGAGTGACCTGTCCCCGGTAGTCGGCCCACTCGTTGCGCTTGTTGCGGATGAAGTGCTCGAAGACGTGCTCACCGAGCGCCTCCGCGACCAGCTCCGAGTTCTCCATCACGTCGACGGCCTCGGCCAGCGACCGCGGGAGCGAGTCGATGCCTTCGGCGGCCCGCTCCTCGGGGGTCATCTCGAAGATGTTGTTGGTGGCCTCGGGCGGGATCTCGTAGCCCTCGTCGACGCCCTTCAGGCCGGCGGCCAGCATCAGGCTGAACGCGAGGTACGGGTTGCACGCCGGGTCGGGGGAGCGGTACTCGATGCGCGTCGAGCTCTCCTTTCCCTTCTTGGCGAGCGGCACGCGCACCAGGGCCGAGCGATTGTTCCGCGCCCAGCACACGTAGACGGGCGCCTCGTACCCGACGATCGGCGCCTCGCGGTTGATGGCCAGCCGCTTGTACGAGTTCACCCACTGGTTGGTGACGGCGGTGATCTCGGGCGCGTGGCGCAGCAGACCGGCGATGAAGCACTTGCCGACCTTCGACAGCCCGTGCTCGTCGCCCGGGTCGTGGAACGCGTTGACGTCACCCTCGAACAGCGAGATGTGCGTGTGCATGCCCGAGCCGAACGCGTCCGCCAGCGGCTTCGGCATGAACGTGGCATACACGCCGAGCTCCTGGGCGACCTCCTTCAGCACGAGCCGGAACGTCATGACGTTGTCCGCCATGCTGAGGGCGTCGCTGTAGCGCAGGTCGATCTCGTGCTGGCTCGGCCCGAGCTCGTGGAAGCTGTACTCGACCGGGATGCCCATCGCCTCGAGCGTGAGGATCGTCTGCTTGCGGAGCTCGCTGACCATGTCCATCTGGGTGAGGTCGAAATACGACGCGGTGTCGAGGGGCTCCGGCGATCGTGACGACTTGAAGTAGAAGAACTCCATCTCGGGCCCGGCGTAGAAGGTGAACCCCTTCTCCCGCGCCCGCTCGAGGTTGCGCTTCAGGACGTGGCGCGGGTCGCCCTCGAACGGCTCGCCGTCGAGCCGGTGGATGTCGCAGAACATGCGCGCAACCGGCGCGTCCTCGCCCCGCCACGGCACGATCTCGAACGTGCCCGGGTCGGGCTTGGCGAGCATGT
The DNA here is from genome assembly GCA_046726115.1 of Actinomycetota bacterium. Lineage (GTDB taxonomy): Bacteria > Actinomycetota > Acidimicrobiia > IMCC26256 > JACDBD01 > JALZAA01. The sequence goes on from JBKOZX010000170.1 coordinate 5,975, forward strand.
CGGCTTCCTGGACGCGCGTGTACCCCTCGATCGCGGAACCGTCGAAGGTCATGCCCTCCTCGAGCGCGCCTTCCAGCTCGGCGGGGGTGATCGCGAAGCTCTTGAGCTTGCCGAGCACGTCGGTGAACCAGAGGCGTACGAAGCGCACGCCGCGCTCTTCGACGGTGCGCAGGACGTAGTCGAGTGGCCGTTCCATCCCACCAAGTGTGGCAGCTGCACCCGACCGGGTTCCCCTCCGAAACCGCTGCTCGGGGGCCGTTAACGCTGCGTTCATGGTGGGGCAATGGATGCGAAATCGCAGGCTGGGAGCGTGCGCTCGGCGGTGACCGCCCCGCGCCTCGCCGGGCGCGCGGGAGCGGGCATAGGCTCCCGCCGATTTGCAGGCAGTGCGCCGGGCTCCAGGGACACGTCCGGCACGACGAATCTGACGAGCGACGAATTCGACACTCGACGAAGGAGACGACGTGGCGGAGCAGCGCACCCCGAGTGACGTGCTGAAGCTGGCCCAGGACTCGGGCGCCGAGATCGTGGACCTCCGGTTCTGCGACCTGCCCGGCCTCATGCAGCACTTCTCGATGCCCATCCACGAGCTGACGGCGGAGGGCTTCGACGAGGGCTACGGGTTCGACGGCTCGTCGATCCGCGGCTTCCAGGAGATCCAGGAGTCCGACATGCTCCTGGTGCCCGACCCGAACACGGCGGTCATCGACCCCTTCCGTGAGCACACGACGCTGAGCATCAACTGCTTCGTGCGCGACCCGATCACGGGTGAGCCGTACAGCCGCGACCCGCGCTATGTGGCGAAGAAGGCGGAGGAGTACGTCAAGGGCACGGGCATTGCCGACACCGTGTACATCGGCCCCGAAGCCGAGTTCTACATCTTCGACTCGGCGCGCTTCGACCAGAACCAGTACTCGGGCTACTACTACGTCGACTCGGTCGAGGGCGTGTGGAACTCGGGTCGCGAGTTCGAGCTCGACGGTGGCCCGAACCTCGGGTACAAGCCTCGCTACAAGGAGGGGTACTTCCCCGTCCCGCCGATGGACAGTTTCCAGGACCTCCGGTCCGAGATGATCCTGACGCTCGAGAAGCTGGGCGTGGAGATCGAGGTGCAGCACCACGAGGTGGGCACCGCCGGCCAGGCCGAGATCGACATGCGCTTCGACACGCTGCTGACGATGGCCGACAAGCTCATGCTCTACAAGTACGTCGT
>JBKOZX010000171.1:0-3569 GCA_046726115.1 Actinomycetota bacterium
GTAAGCATCGACCGTGATGCTCGTGACCCCAGCAGGCACAGTCCAGGACTGCGCAGCGCCGGTGCAGCTGAAGCTGACCGTGTCCGCACCCGCCGTGCCGGGCGTCGCGGCCACCCAGGCTCCCGCGGTCAGCGCTCCAGCGCTTGCGAACAGCGCGACTCGTCCGAACCAACGACCGTGCCGTGGCATCGCCACCCTCCGAGCTGCCCAACCGCCACAGAATCCCGGGTAGCGTCGCAGCTGGGGGTCTGTGAGGCAAGCACCGGGCGCCATTGCCGGTCTTCGACAGCCGCAAGGCCGTGCCACAACCGTGCCACTACGAATGGCACGCAACGCTCATCGACGGGCACCGGTGCGTAGCCAATATGCCTTTGAGCAGGGCAATCGCGCGGCGGCCCTAGTCAGCGCGACGGCCGATTACGCCTGAAAAGCGTGGGGTCGACGGATCGACGCCGTCCCCGGCCACAACGAAAACGACCCGGGCCTACGGCCCGGGTCGTCTCACGAAGCCCGTCGAACTTAGACCTCTGAGCCCTCCTCGACCTGCTCCAAGAAGCGGCGAATCTCCGACGCCCGGAAGCGCCTGTGGCCGCCGAGGGTTCGGATGGCCGAGATCTTTCCGGCCCGGGCCCACCGCGTGACGGTCTTGGGATTGACCCTGAACATCGCGGCGACTTCTGACGGGGTCAGAAGGGCCTCGTGCTCGGAACTCGCGTCCATCGCCATTGCTCGATCCTTTCGTGGTGTTGCTTCCTACCCTGTACCGATCCGGACCTTCGACGCTTCGGATGCCCTCATTGAGCGGCGTACCCGATTTGTCCGTGTCCGAATCGTGCAGTGAGCGTAGCCTGCGAAGAATTCGAAGGGGATAGCCCATCGGGACCAAATGTCCGTCCGAGAGGGACTAGTCATTTGTCCGAGTCTGGGCCCGGTTGGTCACCGTCAGGGCCCGTCAGGCGGTCATCGCTACCCGGCCGTGGCCGGCGGTGACCTCGCCGACGACCCAGGCTTCGTGGCCGGCGGACCGGACGGCGTCGAGGGCGGCGTGGACGGCGGCGCCCGGCACGACCGCCAGCATGCCGAGCCCGAGGTTGAAGACCTGCTCCATCTCGTCCTCGCCCACCGCGCCCGCGGCCTGGATCTCGGCGAAGATGCGCGGCCGTTCCCATGAGTCGCGGCGGACGACGGCGTCGCAGTGCTCCGGGAGGACGCGCGCGAGGTTCCCGGGGATGCCTCCCCCTGTCACGTGGGCGTAGGCGTGCACGTCGACGTGGCGCCGAGCCTCGAGCATCGACGGCGCGTAGATCACACTCGGGCGCAGGAGCTCGTCGGCGAGCGAGTGGTGGGCGCCGGCCCAGGCCGGACCGTCGAGGTCGCGTCCCTCGATCTCGAGCAGGGCGCGCCGCGCGAGCGAGTAGCCGTTGCAGCGCAACCCGCCGCTCGCGAAGCCGACGATCGCGTCACCGGGAACGACGCGCGCCGGCAGCACCCGCGAGCGCTCGACGACACCGACGGCGAACCCGACGAGGTCGAACTCGCCGGGCTCCATCACGCCGCCGTGCTCCGACATCTCGCCGCCGAGCAGCGCGCACCCGGCCTGGCGGCAGCCGTCGGCAACGCCGGCCACGATCTCGTCGATCGTCTCGGGCACGAGCTTGCCGGTGGAGATGTAGTCGAGGAAGAAGAGCGGCTCGGCGCCGTTGGCCGCCACGTCGTCGACCGACATCGCTACGCAGTCGATCCCGATCGTGCGGTGCCGAGCTGTAAGCCGGGCGACGACCGACTTCGTACCGACGCCGTCCGTGGACGCGACCAGCACGGCGTCGTGCACGCGGTCGGCCGCGAACGCGAACAGCCCGCCGAAGCCGCCGACGTCGCCGATCACCTCGGGCCGGAACGTGGACCGCACGTGCTCCTTGATGAGCTCGACGGCCTTCTCGCCGGCGGCGGTGTCGACGCCGGCGCCGGTGTAGGTGAGCGACTCGCGCTTCGGGTCGCGCCGGGTCACGGCTCGACGCGGGCGGGGGCCTCGGACTCGGCGTCGGGACGGAGCACCGGCTCCTCCTCGAGCGCGAGCTTCGTGTCGGCGTCGGGGACAGGAATGGTGTAGTCGCCGCTGAGGCAGGCGGTGCAGAACGACTCGGGCTGCGAGCCGGTGGCGCCGATGAGCCGGTCGAGCTCGAGGTAGGCGAGCGAGTCGACGCCGAGATACTCCCGGATCTCGCCGACCTCGAGGTCGGCGGCGACGAGCTCCGAGCGGCGACCCGTGTCCATGCCGTAGAAGCACGGCCACCGGTACGGCGGCGACGTCACGCGCAGGTGCACTTCCTTCGCGCCTGCTTCCCGCAGCATGCGGGTGAGCGTGAGCTGTGTCGTGCCGCGCACGATCGAGTCGTCCACCACGACGAGGCGCTTGCCCGCGATGTTCTCCCGGATCGGATTCAACTTCAGGCGGACACCGGCGGCACGCGTCTCCGGCGTCGGGGCGATGAACGTCCGCCCGATGTAGCGGTTCTTCACCACGCCGTCCCCGTACGGGATGCCCGACGCGCGAGCGAAGCCCTGGGCGGCGGGAATGCCCGACTCGGGCACCGGCATCACCATGTCGGCGGCGACGGGCGCCTGGCGGGCGAGCTCCTCGCCCATGCGCTGGCGCGCGCCGTGCACGCTTTGGCCGTACAGGTTGGAGTCGGGCCGTGAAAAATAGACGAACTCGAACAGGCACAGCTTGGGCTTCGGTTCGGCGAAGTGGTGCGTGCGGACACCCGAGGCGTCGATCGCGACCATCTCGCCCGGTTCGACGTCGCGCACGTAGTGCGCGCCGACGATGTCGAGCGCGGCGCTCTCGCTGGCGAGCACCCAGCCGCCCGCGATACGACCGAGCGCGAGGGGCCAGAAGCCGTGCGGGTCGCGCACGCCGATGAGGCGGGCGTCGTCCATGAGCACGAATGAGAAGCCGCCTTCGAGACGGGGGAGCACCCGTTCGAGCGCGACCTCGAGATCGCGACCATCCGAGCGCGGCGTGGGCGAGTACTCCTGCGCGACGAGCTCGGCCACGAGCGCGGAGTCGGTCGTGGAGTCGAGGTCGAACTCGGGCGCGGTCATCCCCGGGAGCATCCCGAGCCGCTTCGCCAACTGGACCGTGTTGGTGAGGTTGCCGTTGTGGCCGAGGGCGAAGCCGGCATCACCACCGACGGAGCGGTAGACGGGCTGGGCGTTCCGCCAGCTGCTCGAGCCGGTGGTCGAGTACCGGTTGTGCCCGATGGCAAGGTGGCCGTCGAGGGGGGCGAGGCGGCGCTCGTCGAACACCTGGGTGACGAGGCCCATGTCCTTGACGACGGTGATCATCTCGCCGTCGCTCACGGCGATGCCGGCCGACTCCTGGCCCCGGTGCTGCAGCGCGAACAGACCCAGGTACGCCAGATGAGCCACCGGTTGCCCGGGGGCATAGACACCGAAGACGCCGCACGCGTGGCCCGGCCGCTGGTCCATCTCGCTACAAGTATGGCGTACGGACGTTCCCCCTCCGGTAACTTCAGCCCGTGGCCGACACGGACACGGGCTTCTGC
>JBKOZX010000172.1:0-8269 GCA_046726115.1 Actinomycetota bacterium
CTGCTGCCGTCGCCCGCGCCGATGCGGTACCAGATGAACCCGGCGACGAGCGCGACGGCGATGAGCGCGGCGATGCTGGCGCGCGGGTCGCCGCGGAGGTTGTGGAGCCGGTCCATGAGCCGCTCGAGCGGTCCGCCCCACTCGGTCGGTCGGGGTGGGAACTCGGGCGATCGTTCCGACCCGTCGGGCGGTCCCCAGAACTCGGGGTCGGGAGCGTGGCGCTCGACGGTGGGGGTGCGGGGCGAGTCGGGCATGACGACCTCCGGGCGCGCGCGGGCAAGGACCGGAGGAAGAAAGAAGGGGAAGAGACGCGGACACGTCTGTCGGCGCGGCGCCAGGATAACCCGCCTGCACCGATCAAAAAAGAGGGGCGTCAGCTCCCGGCGAGGGCGCGCGCTTCAGCCTCGAGCGGGATCGCCTCGTAGGCGGCCTGGTGGCCGAGCCCGCGCCACCGGCCCCGCGCGTATGCGCCGAGGTACCGCACGACGAAGTGCGCTGCGCCGAGCTCGCGCCACTGGCGCACGTGCACGAGCTCGTGTGCGATGAGGCCACGGTCGTGCTCGTGCCCTCGCCGCAGCAGGATCCACCGGCCGAGCGTCATGCCTGCGATCCCCGGCGTGAGCACGGGAACGCGGACGAGACGAGCCCGCTCGAGATCGGTAGACGGGATGTGGTGGAAGAACGCGCGCTCGGAGGCGTCGAGCCGGCGCGTCGTCACCGCTACCGCGTGACGAAGTTGACCAGCCGCCCGGGCACGATGATGACGTTGCGAACGTCGGCCCCGGCAACGAGCTGCGCGATCCGGTCGTCGGTCCGCGCGGCCGCCTCGTGGTCGGCTTCGCTTGCGCCGGACGGCACCTTCACCCGGGCCCGCACCTTCCCGTCGACCTGTACCACGATCTCGACTTCCTCGACGACGAGGTACGCCGGGTCGGGCTCGGGGAACGGCTCGTACGTGAGCGACTCGGTGTGCCCGAGCCGGGCCCAGACCTCCTCGGCCATGTGCGGCGCGAGCGGCGCGAGCATCAGCGTCATCGCGGTGACGACTTCGGCCGGCGCGGCGCCGATCTCCCCCACGACCTGGGTCAGCCGGTTGTTCAGCTCGAAGAGCCGGGCGATCGCCGTGTTGAACTGCAGCTTCCCCATGTCGTTTCGGACTGCCTCGATCGTCCGATGGAGGATGCGGCGGGTGTCTTCGTCGGCCGATGCGTTCGACACGCGAATCGCGCCGGTCTCCTCGTCGACCGCGTTACGCCAGAACCGCTGCAAGAAGCGGTGCACACCGACGATGTCGGCCGTGTTCCAGGGGCGGCTGGCGTCGAGCGGCCCCATGAACATCTCGTAGAGCCGCAGCGTGTCGGCGCCATAACCCTCGTAAATGTCGTCGGGGGTCACCGCGTTCTTGCGGCTCTTGCCCATCCGGCCTTGGGTGCGCGTCACCTCGTTGCCCTCGTAGAAGAACTTGCCGTCGCGCTCTTCGACCTCGGGCGCCGGGACGTACATGCCGCGCTCGTCCATGTACTCGTAGGCAGTGATCACACCCTGGTTGAACAGCCGGGCGAAGGGCTCGGGCGTGGAGACGTGCCCCAGGTCGTACAGCACCTTGTGCCAGAACCGCGCGTACAGCAGGTGCAGCACTGCGTGCTCGGCACCGCCGACGTAGAGATCGACGCCGTCCGACGGCGCGTCGCCCTGCATCCAGTAACGCTCGACGTCGGGGTCGACCATCCGGTTCTCGTTCGTGGGGTCGAGGTAGCGCAAGTAGTACCAGCACGACCCCGCCCACTGGGGCATCGTGTTCGTCTCGCGCAGGTACGTCTTCTGTCCGTCACCGAGGTCCGCCGTGACGGTGACCCAGTGCTCGGCGCGCGCCAGCGGCGGCTCCGGCAGCGTCTCCTCGTCGTCGGCGACGATGCGGGGCTGGAAGTCGCTGATCTCCGGCAGCTCGACGGGCAGCATCGACTCGGGCAGCGCGACGGGCAGACCCGTCTCGTCGTAGACGATCGGGAACGGCTCGCCCCAGTACCGCTGCCGACTGAACAACCAGTCGCGCAGCTTGTAGGTGACCGAGCCCGTGCCGTTGCCCGTGTCCTCGAGCCATTCGGTGATCGCGCGCTTGGCGTCGTCGAGGTGGAGGCCGTCGAGGAACCCGCTGTTGATGGCGGGGCCGTCGCCCAGGTACGCCTTGCCGTCGAAGTCGGGCGGCGGCTGCACGGTGCGCACGATCGGCAGCTCGAACTCCTCGGCGAAGTCCCAGTCGCGCTGGTCCTGCCCCGGCACGGCCATGATCGCCCCGGTGCCGTAGCCGGCGAGCACGTAGTCGGCGATGAAGATCGGGATCCGCTCGTCGTTCACCGGGTTGATCGCGTACGCGCCGATGAACACGCCCGTCTTCTCCCGTCCCTCGGCCTGGCGCTCGAGGTCGGTCTTCGTGGCCGCGAACTCGCGGTATGCCTCGACCGCTTCCGGCGGCGAGACGTCGATGCCGAACGTGCCCCGCCACGCGAGCGGCGTCTCCCGCGGCCACTCGCCGGCGACGATCTCGTCGACCAGGTCCAGCTCCGGCGCCACGACCATGTAGGTGGCGCCGAACACCGTGTCGGGCCGAGTCGTGAACCCCCGGATGCCGAGGTCTTCGTGGCTCTCGACCGGGAAGATGATGTCGGCGCCTTCGCTGCGGCCGATCCAGTTGCGCTGCATGACCTTGATCGACTCGGGCCAGTCGAGCAGGTCGAGGTCGGTCAGGAGCCGTTCGGCGTACTCCGTGATCCGCAGCTTCCACTGCTTGAGAGGGCGCCTGTAGACGGGATAGTTCCCCCGTTCGCTGCGGCCCTCGGTCGTGACCTCCTCGTTGGCCAGCACGGTGCCGAGCGCGGGGCACCAGTTGACGGGGGCCTCGTCGAGGTAGGCGAGCCGGTACGAGTCGATGATCTGCCGGCGCTCGATCGCATCGAGCTCACCCCACGGGCGGTCGTCGGGCGTCGGCCTCGTACCCGACTCGAGCTCGGCGACGAGCTCGCCGATCGGGCGGGTGCGGTCGAGCTCCTCGTCGAACCACGCGTTGAACATCTGCAGGAAGATCCACTGCGTCCACCGGTAGTACTGGACGTCGGTGGTCGAGACGCCGCGGCGCGGGTCGTGTCCGAGGCCGAGCCGCCGCAGCTGGCGCCGCATGGTTGCGATGTTCTGCTCGGTCGTGACCCGCGGGTGCTGCCCGGTCTCGAGGGCGTACTGCTCGGCCGGGAGCCCGAACGCGTCGTACCCCATCGCGTGCAGCACGTTGTGGCCCGTCATGCGCTGGAAGCGCGCATACACGTCGGTGCCGATGTAGCCGAGCGGGTGGCCGACGTGGAGGCCGGCGCCGCTCGGGTACGGGAACATGTCGAGCACGTACAGCTTCTTGCGGCCCGCGGCGCGCTCGAAGCCGTCGGCGAGCGGCCCGCTCGGATTCGGCGTCCAGAATGTCCGCTCCGCCTCCCACCGGTCCTGCCACCTGCGCTCGATCTCGTCGGCCAGGCGCGCCGTGTAACGGTACGGCGGCGTGCCCTCGGTGCGTTCGGTCGTCGTGTCGCTCATGACGCGCTGAGCGTATCGGTCGGTCGGGTTCGACGGCCGGTTCAATAGCGGCGGCTCGCGGTACTCTGCGTCGACGCGGGGATGTAGCTCAGTCTGGTAGAGCGCCTCCATGGCATGGAGGAAGTCGTGGGTTCGAGTCCCATCATCTCCACTCCCCCTCCGCCGTTCCGAGCTCTCGCGCATCGGGGCATTCCTTCAGGGCGCGGCCGAAGCCGTCCGTAGACTGAGCCGCACATGATCGACGTGATCGACTACCGCGCCGGCAACTCCCCCAGCGTCATCTACGCGCTCGAGCGCCTCGGGCTGCCGTGCCGCCTCGTCGCCAAGCCCGAAGAGATCGCCGAGTCCGAGCGGCTCGTCCTGCCGGGCGTGGGCGCGGCGGCGGCCACGCTCGACTCGCTACGCGAGTCCGACCTGCTCGACGCGCTCACCCAGCACGTGCAGCAGGACCGAGTGCCGTTCCTCGGTATCTGCATCGGTCTCCAGATCCTGTTCGACCACAGCGAGGAAGGAGACACTCCGTGCCTGGGGTGGCTGCCGGGCCGGGTCCGGAGGTTCGCCGACAGTCAGCGCGTCCCGCAGATCGGGTGGAACGAGGTACGCCTGACGCGATCGCACCCCGTCACCGCCGGTCTCCCCGAGCACGGGCACTTCTACTTCGTGAACTCGTATTACGCCGACCCGCTCGATCCCGCCGACGCGCTGGGGCGCACCGAGTACGGCGTCGAGTTCTGCTCGGTGGTCGCGCGTGACAACGTCGTCGCGACCCAGTTTCACGCCGAGAAGAGCGGCCGGCTCGGGTTGCGGCTCCTGACCGCCTTCGCGGCATGGGACGGGCGATGCTGACCAAGCGCCTCATCGCGTGCTTCGACGTCATCGAGGGGCGGGTGACGAAGGCGCAGCAGTTCCAGGACAACATCGACGTCGCGCCGGCCGAGGACCTCGCCGCGAAGCTGTACGACGACCAGATCGACGAGATCGTCTTCTACGACATCACGGCCAGTGCCGAGAAGCGGAAGATCGATCTCGAGACCGTGCGCCGCGTCGCTCGACACGTCTTCGTCCCGTTCACGGTCGGCGGCGGCATCCGCTCGGTCGACGACATGTTCGAGGTGCTCAAGGCGGGCGCCGAGAAGATCAGCGTCGACTCGATGGCGGTCCGGAACCCCGAGATCATCCGCGACGGCGCCGAGGCCTTCGGCCGTCAATGCATCGTGCTCAGCACGCAGGTCCAGCACGTCGGCGCGCGTGCCGGCATCCCGTCGGGTTACGAGGTGTTCATCGACGGCGCGCGCCAGGCGACCGGTCTCGACGCGCTCGAGTGGGTCCGGCGGGGCGAGGAGCTCGGCGCGGGCGAGATCGTCGTCAACAGCATCGACCGTGACGGCACGGCCAGCGGGTACGACCTCGACGTCACGCGCGCCGTGGCCGACGCCGTGAACGTTCCCGTCATCGCGTCGGGCGGCGCCGGAACGGTCGACCACATCGCGGCCGGGCTCACGGCGGGCGGCGCGCAGGCCGCGATCATCAGCTCGATCCTGTACTCGCCGCGCTTCGACAGGAACCTCGGCGTGCGTGAGCTCAAGGTAGGGCTCATCGACGCCGGCGTACCGCTCCGCCCCTACCTGGCGTCTCTTGATTGACTAAGCCGAAGCCGACTGCGAAGCGGGGACGAGCTGCTCCCAGTCGATGCGAGGCGCGTCAGACCAGAGACGCTCGAGCTCGTAGTAGGCGCGCGTCTCGTCGAGGAACACGTGCACGACCATGTCGCCGTAGTCGAGCAGCACCCACGTGGCATCGTCGAGGCCTTCCACGCTCTTGGGCGTCGTGTCGGCGTGCTCCTTCATCGCCTGCTCGATCTCGTCGACGATCGTGCGCACGTGCCGGGTGTTCGTCGCGCTGGCGATCACGAACGCGTCGGTGATCGAGAGGATGTCGCCGACGTCCAACGCGACGATGTCCTCGCCCTTCTTGGCCGAGGCCGCCGCCGCAGCAACGGCAACTCGGCGGAGCACGACCGGGGCGCCTGTCAAGCAGCAGCCTCGCCGGTCGTCATCACTCCGGAGTGTAGAGGTCGCGCTTGGCAATGGCACGCACCGCTGCCGCCGGGACCAACCCGTCGACCGGGCGGCCCCCGGCCAGGCGCGCCCGCAGGTCGCTCGACGAGATGTCGAGGCGCGGGATCGTGACGCGTTCGACGCGCCACCCGGGGGCCGGGGCCTCGGCGTGCGCGTCACCGGCCCGCTCGACGATCACGAGGGTGGCGAGATCTCGGGTCTCCTCCAGCTTGCGCCACGTCGGCATGTTCCGGACGGCATCGGCACCGAGCACGAGGAAGAGGTCGCGACCGGGTGCCGCCAGCGCGTCGAGCGTGTCGGACGTGACGGACGGCTCCCCGCGCTCGATCTCGACGGCGGACGCCTCGACGCCGGCCACGCCGTCGACGGCGGCCGTCACCAGCGCGAGCCGGTCGGCCGCCGACGCGACGACCTCACCACGCTTTTGCCACGGATCGCCGGCGACGACCATGAGCACCCGGTCCAGCCCGAGGGCGGCGCGGGTGTCGACCGCCGCCACGATATGGCCCACATGCACCGGGTCGAACGTGCCCCCGAGGACACCGACTCGCTCGATCCGGGGAGTCTATGAGCGCCACGGGCCATTCACGGTTCTGGAACGCGAACGTCACGGACGGGTCCTACGCTCGCGCGGCGCCAAGGAGGTGTGTGGATGCCGCTGGACGATCCTGCTCCGAGCCCGGCCGCGCACGTCCTCGTGCGGGTCTGGCTCCCCGACCGGCCCGGCGCGCTCGGTCTCGTCGCGTCGCGCATCGGCGCCGTCCGCGGCGACATCGTCGGCGTCGACGTCCTCGAGCGCGGCACGCACGTTGCCGTCGACGAGTTCGCCGTCGATCTCGCCGACGCCGACCTCGTCCCCACGCTCGTCCGGGAGATCGAGGAGGTCGACGGCGTGTCGGTCGAAGAGGTCCGGGTCGTGGGCCATTTTCCCGACGCCCGCCTCGACGCCCTCGAGTCTGCGGCGGCGCTGTGCGAGGCGATGACGGTCGAGGATCTCCACGCGACGCTCGCCTTGCAGACGCGCCGCGAGTTCCTCGCCGACTGGACGGCTCTCGTCGAGGGCAGCCGCCTGCTCGCCCATGCCGGGAACGGCATGCCGAACGCCGACGTCCTCGACGCGCTCGTCACGGGGACGTCCGCCTCCACGCTGGTGGCCGAAGGCGTGGCCGGTCCCGATGACCTGGCGGTGGCCGCGTTCACCGGGCGCGACGCGGCGCTGCTGCTGGGACGGGCGGGCCATCCCCTTCGGCGCCGCGAACGCGGGCAGTTGCTGGCGCTCGTACGGATCGCCGATCGCGCGTGGCAACTCCTGGCCGACTACAACGTGGCCGGTGCCCACGATCGCCAAACTTCAGCGTGACCAGCTCGTAGCGTCGTCCCACGTCCTCGCCCGCGCGTTCGACGACGACCCGGTCTTCCGTTATCTGTACCCCGCAACGCGGCGCCGGCGATGGGCGTGTCGCGGCTTCCTGCGCGCGCTGGCTCGTGACGGGATGCCGTTCGGCGAGGTCTGGGCCGCGCTGGACGACGATGCAGTCGTCGCGGCTGCCGGCTGGTTGCCCGAGGGCGCATTTCCGCCGTCGCGGTGGCGCAGTCTGCGGCTGCTGCTCGGCTCCTGGGGAGCGCTGCTCACACCGCAGACCCTTCGCCAGGGCCTCAGCTACCTGAGCGAGAGCGAGCGGCTGCACCCCCGGGGACCGCACTGGTACCTCGCCGTGATCGGCGTCGAGCCCGAGCGTCAGGGCCAAGGGCTCGGCGGGCAGCTCCTCGACGTCGTGCTCGACCGGCTCGACGCGACCCGCGTGCCCGCCTACCTCGAGACGTCGACGGCGGCGAACGTCGCCTGGTACCGGCACCACGGCTTCGAGATGCAGCACGAACTCCGGCCGGCGCCCGAGGGGCCGCCGATCTGGACCATGTGGCGGGAGCCCGCGGGCTGACTATCCCTCCACGATGGTCGTGACGAAGCGCTCGAGCTGGCGGAGGTTGCGGCACTCGTAGACGCCGTCGCAGTAGATGCCGAACTCGGAGATGATCGAGTCGCCGGTGTCCCAGTACCCGCGCGGCTCCGGGTTGAGCCAGTACAGGTGACGGGCCCGCTGCTGGAGCTCCTTGAGCACCCAGTGTTGCGACGCGTGGTAGTTGTTGCGCGCGTCTCCGAGCAGGATGATCGAGGTCTTCGGTGTGACTTCCTTGTAGTGATGCTCGTGGAACACCTCGAACGCGTGGCCGTAATCGGAGTGACCGTCGACCCACACGACGTCCGCCTCCGTGTTGACCCGGTGCACCGCCTCGGCGATGTCGTCGGACTCCTGGAAGAACCGCGTGACCTCGTCGATGCCGTCGATGAAGACCCACGACCGCACCTTCGAGAACTGGCTCGCCATCGCGTACACGAACTGGAGCGTGAACCGGGCGAAGCTCGCGACCGATCCGGAGATGTCGGCCACGACCATGATCTCGGGGCGTGACGGGCGCGGGTGGCGGAACTTGGGCTCCGCCGGCACGCCGCCATACGACAGCGAGTGCCGGACGGTGGAGCGGAAGTCGAGGTGGCCTCGGTTCCGGCGCCGCCGGCGCTGCGCGAGGCGGGCCGCGAGGGCGCGAGTCAGCGG